>CAIRSA010000350.1 GCA_903881085.1 uncultured Acidobacteriia bacterium | reverse complement strand
TCCGCCAAACGCTGCCGCAAATCGAGAAATTCTTCGGCGATTGGGGTGTTGTTTTGGGGCATTCCCAAACTTACTATGGAGGGCCGGATTCAGTCACGCATGCTTGCCGGACGCTCACGCAATTGCCCATCTTCCGTTGATTCATGCTCACCGGCGTATTTGCAAAATCGTTGGTGACTTTATTCGTCAACTTCCGCAGTCAGAACATGCGAATCTCTATGTGTAGCGAGATTCCAATCGCAAAGCAAGGTAATTTCGACACCCGGCGGAAAGAGAGATCAGATGAGCCCATGCAGGCAACTCATGTTGGAAAACATATAAGTGCAGAGATTTTCCGCCTGAACAAACCGTAATCAAAGGCCATGCAGCCTTTACCGCGACTTCACATATCAAAAGATGGACTGCTGCGAGAATCAGGGCTGCAGTGCTCGTTATTTCGTGTGTTTTGAAATTCACACTTGAAGCGATTTCCCGTGCGTGGGCAATTGAGTCCAGCTCAAGAGGGACGCTCACGCACTTAGGGAAACCAGCGCCTTGATCCCAATTGCATCCAGAATCTCTTGCAAGCGGGCGATGGCCACAGTCTGGTAATCACTCTCCTCATAGCGGCTGACTACTTGCTTGCTCACGGCTAGCCGTCGCGCTAACTCAGTTTGCGAGACGCCCTTTGCAATCCGGATCTTTGCGATGAAAGAGGAGATTTGATCGAGTCGCTCAACGTGCGGAAGAGTCAATTCACCGGACTTCAGCTCCTGGTACTCACGCAGGTCATCTTCGAGTTGTCGAATCATGCTCTCATAGTTGGATCGAACCACGGCGTGCCGCTTGCCTGGCGTCTTCTGCTCGACCATAGCTAGTGCTTGCCTGAAGCCTTCGATTTGAACGATAGTTCGGTCGCGTTGTGCATCGCTCTTGATCATGATCATGCAGCCTTCACTACTTGAATTACCCCGCGCGGATTTCCATCCCGGTCCTGCCGAAAGAATTCTGGGAAACCCAGTTCCGGACTGGCTTGCATCGACGGATGAATGAAGAACTCAACGCCGTGGTCGGCCCACATTCTCCACTTCCGCAGATGCGGAATCAAGACGAGTTCGAAGTTGATCCAATATGGATCTATGCGGTCACAGATTGCCTCATCGGGCTCAACCCAGTAACCGTCTATATCGCCTGGGTCTGGCTTTTCTGTACAGAAGCTGCCGTCGATATAAACCTCATCGATACCAGCAACCCCAAAAGCCTCAACGGCAGCGCGGAGCCCCTTCAACAACCATCGACGCCGGGACGTAGAACCAAGGCGCCTCCTTATCTGCTCCAATGTTGCTTGATGATTTCCTGGTGGCAACCCTCCAGTGTTAGGGTCAAACTCCGGGATCATAAGCAACCTCCATCATTTCAGGGACAACTGCATTTGCCAACACGAATGCTGTCATCTCATTTTGTGGCAATTGAAATCGCGTACAAAGTCAGATTGTATGCCGCATGCGAAACTGCTGCCGGTGCTGTCGATCCCGATTAGCACCTGATCCAGCCATAGAGCGCTACCTTCGACGTGATGCAGACCAACTGCCGCCAACTGACTCCCGGTCCGTCATCGCTAAAGGCTACTATGTTGGCTGCGCGACTCGCGCCGAGCGGCGGTTTCAAATCGTTCGTGACCGGATTCCTCGGGAGCCAGATCGGATGATGAGGACCGTTCGCTCGGCAATCTGAAGGTATTGGCGGGCTATTCAGTGTGCATCGAAATCGAGAGGTGGAACAGATCCGGCCTGAATGAAGACGATTCATGACCTCCTGCGGATTGACAATGAGATCAGCCCACCCAACTACCCACCCACATTCGTACTCAGGATACGCAGATTCCATCATCTGAAATTGGGTAAGTTGTTGATTTTATGGTGGGCGCGCAGGGACTCGAACCCCGGACCTCCTGCGTGTGAAGCAGGCGCTCTAACCAGCTGAGCTACGCGCCCAAATAACGGGTAGGTGTAACCATTCTAAAACATACGCCCCGCCGTTGTCACTACATAATTGGGGTCAGAGACCTCTGACACCTCTGCCACCGATTTCCCATCTGATACGCTGAATGCATCATGAGCGAACCAGTCAGCCAATTCCAGATCTGCATCGACCAGGTGGATGCCTACGAGTTCCGCGTCAAATTCGACAAGGAACATCACACGCCTATCAACCTCGACGAACCCGCCCCACTGGGCAAAGACGCCTATCCCAACGCCGCGCGCATGCTCGCTGCAGCTATCGGCAATTGCCTCAGCGCCAGCCTGCTGTTCGCCTCGCGCCGGCCCGGCCTGCAACTCGGCCACATCCACACCACCGTCAACGTGGAAATCGTGAAGAACGAAAACCGCCGCCTGCGCATCGGCAAAATCAAAGTCGAAATCGATGCCGGCATCCAACCGCAGGATTTAGAAAAGGCCCGCGCCGTAGCCGCCGTCTTCGAAGACTTCTGCACAGTCACTGAAAGCGTGCGTGCAGGCATCCAGGTCGAAACATCCATCCAGGGCCTGTCGATATAATAAAAGCATCATGTCAATTAAGCGAATCGCAATTCTAACCGGTGGCGGCGACGTCCCCGGATTGAACTCCGTGATCAAAGGCGTCACCTACCGCGCCAGCGAAGCGGGCATCGAAGTCATCGGCCTACGCCGCGGCTGGGAAGCCCTCACCCACGTTAATCTCGATGACGAACAGAGCGTCAAACGCTATGTAATGCCGCTCAACCGCGAGAACACGCGCACCGTCGACCGCACTGGCGGCACGTTCCTACACAGCAGCCGCACCAACCCTTCCAAGATGAAGAGCGTTGCGCCGCATCTGACTCTCACTGATTTCCCGTCGACGCAATTCACCAAGCGCGGCAACACCTCCACCGTCTATGACGTCAGCAAGCAGGTGCTCAGCAACCTCTCGCGCCTCGGAGTGGATTACCTGGTCGCCATCGGCGGCGACGACACGTTGAGCTACGCCGCTACGCTCGACCGTCTTGGAGTGAAGATCGTCGCCATCCCGAAGACCATGGATAACGACGTCCGCAACACCGAATACTGCATCGGCTTCTCCACTGCCATCAGCCGCGCCATGGACGCCATCCAGCGCCAGCGCACCACCGTCGGATCGCACGAACGCATCGGCGTGTTCCGCGTGTTCGGCCGCGACGCAGGCTACACCTCGCTCTACACAGCGTATGTCAACTCGCTGCGCTGCGCCATCCCGGAATACAAATTCGACCTGCAGAAGATGGTCGAACTGCTGGTCCGCGACAAGCAGAACAACCCCTCCAACTACAGCCTGGTCGTACTTAGCGAAGGCGCCGAGTGGCAGGGCTACGAAGTGCAGGAATACGGCGAGGCAGACGCCTTCGGACATCGCAAAAAGATGAACGTCGGCGAGGCCTTCAGCGACGAGTTGAAGAAGCTCTCTAAGGAAGACACCGTGGTCAGCGATCTCACCTACGACCTGCGCAGCGGCTCGCCCGACTTCGTCGACAAAATGGTTGCCCTCACCTTCGGCAACATGGCGTTCGACTCTATCCTGGAAGGCAAAACCGGCCTCATGGCAGCCATCAGCGAAGGATGCTATGCCATGGTCGCAATCCCCGATCCGAAGCTTGGACCGCGCAAAGTAGAAGTCGACACCATGTACAACGTGGAGCGCTACCGGCCCAACTACGCCGGAAAACTCGGCCTCCCCATCTTCCTCACCCGGGCCTGATGGAATTCCTCTCAAAGTTGTTTGGTTCCAAACCAGCATTGACGGCGGATCTGCGCGAGCGGATCCGCCGTTCGTTCAATGATGCGGCAGCAGATGAAGAGCACTTCCCTTCTTCCATAGACCCGCGCATCTATCACGTTCAACTCATCCTCGAATTTTTCGGAGCCATGGATACGGGCCGCGCGCTCGATGCCGGATGCGGCAAGGGCCGCTTCTCGCGCGTGCTGCACGAACGCAATCCAGAAGCACATTTCACATGCATGGATATTGCTGAAGCGATGCTCCGCTTCGTGCCGCAACCACTGCACCCCTGTGCCGGCTCTCTCACGTCATTGCCTTTTCAGAGCAGCGCGTTCGATTTCGCCTACGCCACCGAATCGCTCGAACACGCCGTGGAAATCGAAACCGCAGTTGCCGAACTTTGCCGCGTGGTGAAGCCCGGCGGACGCATCGTCATCATCGATAAAAACCGCGATCATTGGGGCCGCTTCGAAACGCCGGAATGGGAGCGGTGGTTCACGCCCAAAGAGCTATCGAAACTGCTCGGGCGTCATTGCAGCGAAGTGGAGGCGCGGCCAATTTCATACTGGGAAGACGTAGAGCCCGATGGGCTCTTCTACGCCTGGCTGGCGCGCAAGTAAGCAGTCACTTCCCGAAAGCCTCCATCACCGGCTTGGCAATCCACACCGCCGGCTGCTTCACACCCAACACATACAACACAGTCGATGCTGTATCGTAAGTGTTCACCGGCGACTTCAACTCCACTCCGGCGATTACAGCCGGACCGGCAATGATCCATGGAATCTCCAACTCTGCCAGCGATTCGCCGCCATGGCCTTTGCCTACTCCGCCATGATCGGCCGTCACGATGATCACCGTCGAATTGAGCATCCCCGCCTGCTCCAAAGCCTCAACGACTTTACCAATCAGAACATCCGCCTTCGACGCCGCTTCGTAATACTCCTTGCTGCCGTGCCCGGAAGTATGCCCCGCATGGTCCACATGATCGAGATGGAGAAACGTCAGCGTGGGCTTGCGCTCTTTGATAAAAGCCACGGCGCGCTGGACCGTCAAATCCGCGCCGTCCGGGTGCTGCATCACATCCGGCGCAGTCTTTTCCAGCAGCCTGGCAAAGCCGTCCCAATCATGAAACACACCAATCACGGCCTTGGGCTGCTGCTCTCGCAACACTCCGAACATGGTTGGGAACATGCCGCCGGAACCTTTCGCAATCGGCGGGAATGGAGCCTGATCCAGTTCCCATTTGTTCGACGTCACGCCATGCTGCTCCGGCCCCGCGCCCATAATCATTGATGCCCAGTTGGGACTACTCACCGTAGGCATTACGCCGCGCGCATGCATCGTAGATGCGCCACGGGCCTTGAGCGCATTGATGGCCGGAGTCCGCGCATGGGCCAGCGCACCGGGGCTCGTGCCATCCAGACCGATAACCACAACGTGTTTTGCCTGGGCAAGTGCAAAAAGAACACCAATCGTCGCGAGCATAACTTACCCCACCTCTTCATTCGCGCGGCGCAGCATCAAGCGCATATTAGCGATGCAGTAAGCGACTCCTGCGCGGCGAAATTTATCGTCACCCTTCAGCAGCGGAATGTGATCCGGCACGGCGGCCCCATTGAACTTTACCTTGCGCAGCGCCTTCATCACCTGATACATGTCCATGTAGCCATCGTCGGGAAAGGTTTCAATGAAGCTCGGCATCGGCGCGCTGACATTGCGAAAATGCACGTCCACAATCTTCCCGCGCGCGCCAAAGTCTTCAATCATGCCAAAAACATCTTTGCCCATTTTTGTTCCGCCCTCTGACCACGTCCCGATGCAAAACGTCAGTCCCCAGTGCTTCGAATTTCCCGCAATCTGTTCCGCGCGCTTGTATCCATCGTAGTTGATGAACAGCTTGGCCACGCCGTTCATCATCGCCACTGGCGGATCGTCCGGATGCAATGCCAAACGCACGCCGGCCTTCTCCGCCACAGGCAGCGTGGCCTTGATGAAATAGGTGTAAGTGTTCCATATGTCATCCGCCGTATAGACCCTATCGAACGCCTGCTTTTCAACCTTCGCGCGGAAATCATCGAGCTTGAATTCGCGGGCTCGATAACCGCGCGCAGTCATCACTTCGTTCGTGGTGTAAGTATTGGCGGGGTGCCAGTCAATGTTGGCCACGCCAATCCCCAGCTTGCCACAGTCGAGCAGAAACACATTGAACTCGTCGATATCCTGATCGCGGCCCGCCTGCCCCAGTTGTACACGGGTGCGCCGGTACGCATAGTTCACCGCCGAGAAGATCTTCATGTTGAATTTGGCAAGACGATCGACGGTGGCCTTCATGTAGGCGAAGTCGCACGCGTCGCCGAATTCGATACGGCACCATTGAATGCCCAGTTGGCGCAGAAAGAGCAGATCGTCGTCGGTCATCGAACGGATCGGCATGCGGTGCGACAGCTTGATATTCGCAGGATCGTACTCATCGATGCGCGGTGCGGCAAACGCAGCCAGTGGAAAAGCGAAGACGGAACGGCGAGTCAACATAGCGGTAGTATATATTTGATGGGACTAAAATCTCTACTCGTGCTGTTGGCGTTTGGCCTGCGGCCTCCCGCGAGCAGCGTCGATTACGTTGCCCACGATACCGTTCCAGGCCTTTCCATTGGCGCACAAACAGTAAAATCCGATGATCTGAAGCGCCGCTTCAACGAAGACATCTCACGCAAGGGCTTTGTCATCGTTGAGGTGGGAATCTACCCGGACTCTGCCATGGAAGTGTATGCAGACGACTTTCGCCTGGAGTCGGCGCGTCCACTAACACCGCAGATGGTAGATGCGAAGTTGCATCCGAAAAGGCCGGATCTACCAGTTGGCGGCTCCGCAACCATCGGCTACGAATCCGCCCGCGATAACGTAAACGGCGCTCGACGACAAGGTGGTTTTTATGGCGGCGCATCCGTCGCCACGGGCGTGGGCGTTGGGCCAACTGCGCCGCGGCAGCGTGATACGCGAACCTTGGACAGGCTGGAAGATCTGGAGTTGCCGCAAGGGCGCACCGCGCAGCCGGTTGCCGGCTATCTCTACTTCCCTAAGCCCGCGAAGAAAGGTCCGTACCAACTGACTTATCTAGGCGCCACGGAACAGATCAAGCTGACGTTGCCGTAGTCGATCACAATCGTTCGGAAATTGTTTTTTGATTTTTATCAAACACTTCCAGAAACTCACTAGGAACTCCGCACCGGCCATGCCTCACAATGATAATCGAAGCACGTGGGTCTGGCCAGACCGATTCCGCTGCATTACGATGTCCCCGCGGGCCGGGCAGTATCTATCGGTCCTTACAGTTCTCCGCAGACTTATATCATAGAGAACAAAGAGGGGGCACGAGACTAGTCTCGCGCAAAAGAGCGGCCTAGTAACAGTTATTTGAAATCAGAAAGGTTGGCGGTCGAAAGTCTATCGCTACATGGCCAGTGGTTATCAACTGGCAAACCAATTCGAATAGAACCTCTTGAGACCTTTCTGCCTGACTGCGAACGATTCTACATCATCGGACCCGCGAGCAATAAAAACTCGCGGGTCGCGGCGCACATATTTTAAATGTAGACTTACTTCCGCAAAGCCTCAGCCACGGCCTTCTCCACCAACGGCAACATCACCTCATAACCCGCATCATTCGGATGCAAACCATCGTAAGTCAGCTCCTGTTTGAAGAAACCCTTATCATCCAGCATCGGCGTGTAATAGTCGATATAACCATGCCCGTTCTTAGCCGCATAATCCTTCATCCACGCATTCAAAGCCTGAATCTTAGCCAGCGGCCGCCGCTCCGTCTGCGGGCGAATGTAATCGCAAACAGGCATCGCAGCCGAGAGCACAACGCGAATCCCATTAGCCTTCGCCAGTTCCGACATCGACGCCAGATTGTCTTCAATCATCTCCACGGTAGAGGGCCCCGTATTCCCGGAAATATCATTCGTCCCGGCCAGAATCACCACCACCTTGGGCTTCATGGCAATCACATCGGGACGAAAGCGGATCAACATTTGCGGTGTCGTCTGTCCGCCGATGCCTCGGTTAAGATAAGGTTTGCCGGTAAAAAATTTGCCATACTTTTTGCCCCAGCCATCGGTGATCGAATCGCCCATCATGACGATGCGGTCTTCACCGGAGTTGGGAGCCGGCGTGGAGGCGTTCGCTTCGCGGTAGCGGCCAAGGTTGGCCCAATCTTTCAGAGTGCGTTCGGCGCGGTCGAGCGCGGTTTTCAGTTTTGCGGGATCGGTCTCCTGCGCAAAGGCGGAAGCCGCCAGCAGCAGGGCTGGGAGAAAAAGTTTCATATGGTAAATCGTACACGATCTCGCTCGATGGAGTTGGTGCAGGCGGCGATGCTACGCTGAGCAATGCGCGAAACGCCCGCCACGCACCGCTATCGCCTGATTGGATTGCTGGTGCTGCTGTTCACCATCACATACCTGGACCGCGTTTGCATCTCCGTCGCCGGGCCGCGCATGCAGGCCGATCTCGGCATCGACCCGATTCATTGGGGCTGGGTAACAGGGGCGTTTACGTTGGCCTATTGCCTCTTTGAAATCCCCACAGGTGTGCTGGGTGATCGACTCGGGCCGCGCCGCGTGCTGACGCGCATCGTACTGTGGTGGTCCGGATTCACGGCGCTCACCGGCGCAATGACCACATACTATCCGCTGCTCGCCGTGCGGTTTCTGTTTGGAGCCGGCGAGGCCGGCGCGTTCCCAACCTCTTCCGTAGTTGTCGCGCGATGTTTCCCTCCGTCGCAGCGGGCGACCATGTCGGGCGTGGCCTTGATGGCAAGCCAGATCGGCGGCGCGCTGTCACCGCTGATCGTTGTCCCGATTCAGATGCGCTATGGCTGGCGTGCATCGTTCTTTGTGTTCGGCGCGCTCGGCGTGGTCTGGGCAGCGGTATGGTATTGGTGGTTTCGGGATACGCCCGCAGAGAAGGCCGGACTTCCGAAGCCAGCGGACGCGACAGGCGCAGCTTCGCACGGACATGCCTTCCCGTGGCGCGTGGCTATGCGCAATCGCAGCGTGATGTCTATCGTCTACCTCGCTATCTGCTATGTTTACGTGTACAACTTCTACCAAACCTGGTTTCACACGTTCCTGGTGAAAGGCCGCGGCTTCAGTGAAGATCTTCTGTGGCTATCGGCACTACCTTACATACTGGGCGCATGCGCGAATCTCGCCGGTGGTGCAGTAAGCGATCTGCTGGTGCGCCGGTTGGGCTTGAGCCGTGGGCGGCGCATAACAGGATCAGCATCGCTGCTGCTGGCCGGCATATTTGTACTCGCAGCAATGGCTACAAAACAACAGGTGATGACCGTGGTATTCCTCTCCTTGGTTTACGCAGGCATCGCATTCCAACAATCGGTCGTATTCGGTGTATGCATCGACATTGGCCGCAATCATGCCGGAGCAATGACCGGACTGATGAACACATCGGCGCAGTTGGGCGGACTGCTAGGCTCGGTGTTGTATGGCTATATCGTCCAGAGCTCCGGCAGTTACGATGCGCCCTTTATTCCAATGGCGGGCGCGCTATTTCTCGGCGCGATTTTGTGGACGCGCATTGACGCCGCCACGGAATTGGGAATGTAGGCCAGCGTACAAAGGCAACGGTTAAACTGACAGCATGCCTCTATCATTCCGCAGTGCCACGCCTGCCGATTTGGAATCCTTACTCCAAATGATGCGCAAACTCTATGACCATGACCAGGTCCCCTTTCAGGAAGAGACTTCGCGCAGAGCATCGCTCCTATTAATGAACGAGCCACGGGCGGGCATGCTTTGGGTGCTGGAGGCTGAGGGCTCAATGGCTGGGTATGTAGTCCAGACACATGGTTTCAGCCTGGAATTCGGCGGATGGCATGGCTTCATCGATGAACTGTTCATTGACGAACCATTTCGCGGGATGGGCTTCGGCACCGCAGCGGTCCACCACGTCGAGCAGGCGTGCGCCGCACAGGGCATGACCGCTTTATTGCTGGAGGCTGATCTCCAGAACGAACGGGCAACGCGGCTGTATCGCAGCCTGGGCTTCCATGAGCATTCGCGAAGGCTGATGATGTTGGCGGTAAACGCTACGGCACAACCTCAATCGGCACAGCCTCCACATAGCGCGTAATGTTTTCTTTTCCCGCGCGCATCACGCCGCTAATGATCAGGTTCTGCTTCAGGCCAACCTTGGCTTCCTTGGTGACAGTAACCACCAGCGTGGCCTCGTCCTTATCGGGCGCGGCGAAGGCGGGCTTCACGGTGATGCCGGGCGCAGGCCGCGCGGCGATGAAGCTCACTGGCCCTTGCGCGCCTTTCTTGCGATGGATCTTTACCACGATCGGGAAGTCCGCATCCTGCTTGATGGGCAGCGACTGCCCGCGCGGCACATCCGCCGAAAGCGTGTACGCATCCTCTTTCACCACCGCTAGGGACAACTGCTTCACGGTGATGTTGTGCATATAGGCGAAGGCCTGCTGCATCGTGTCAGTCGCTTCCGCCTTGCGCGTGATTGTCTCTTTGCCTACCGTCGCTGTGCCTCGAATGATGGGCACAAAGACGTCCAGCGGCGCTCCCGCCGGGGCCGTGATCGTGAGGCGGCCCGTGTCCTGGCCAGCCGGAATCGACGCTGCGCTCGGAGTCCATCCCGCAGGCAGGCCGTCTACAGCGAGGGCGATTTCCGCAGTCAGCCCGTCTTTGCGTATGGCAGTTACCGTGATGGCGGTAGTGTCACCCTGGCCAACGCGCGGATTGTCGGGATTGATGCGCAGCGCAAAGTCAGGCTTTGCCGCAGTGATCGCCAGACGATACGCATAGACCTCGCCGCCTGCATTGGTTACGTCGCGAATTCCCAGCGTGTAGTCTCCATTTGCGGAGATCGTGAAAGCCACACGCGAATCGGAATGATGGGTGATCAGCGCTTCCAGCGGATCGTTCGTGTCATCGTTCTCAGCGAGCACCGCGCCCTTCGAATCATACAGCGTGACAATGGTATCGACAGGTGAATCCAACCGCCGCGCTTCCACCTCGGCCACCAGCTTGTCGCCGGCCTTGGCGGAAAATGCGTAGAAATCCGATTCCCCGACTTGTGCGATGCGGCCGTTGACAACGGATGGGAAGCTGACGCGCTGTGCCTGCTCGCGACTGTTGTGGCCGCTGGTCTCGCGCGCCTCTTCCACATCGCTGGTGGCGAACGGCAGTGAGTTTGAGACGATGCCGTTGTTTTCAATGTTGATCGTCATGCGGTGCGGCGCATCGCCGCTGATCTTGATGTGCTTCGAATTCGTTGGCAGATTCGCCCCATGCAGTTCGATGTCCGCCTCACTGCCACGCCTGCCGCCAAGCGGATAGATGTGGGTGAGGTACGGGATCTCGCCAATGGTCAGCCGGTAGATGAAATCGCCGCGGCCGCGATAGATCACGTCGCGCAATTCCAATGTGTAGTCGCCCTCTTTCGGCACGGAAAAGAACAGCACGGGGTCTGGATGAAAACGGAAATCGTCGGCACTGCGTACCTCTTTGCCGCTTGCATCGTATAAGGTCAGGATGGGATCGAACCAGCCAGGCACGGCATCGGCAATGAACGGCAGCAGCGCGCGGGCAAGCACTTCGCACACCAGCGTCTGCCCTGCCTTGGCGTGGAAGCGGAAGTAGTCGCGGTCGCTATCCGTGATTTGTCCGTTGACCGTGATGGGCAACGACGCGAGCACCTGCGGCTTGGCCTTCTCTGAATTCGGCTCCACTTCGTTGATCTCGGCAAACTGGCCCACGATGAAGCGGAAGTGATTTGAGATGCCGCCGGGCGTTTGCACGCGCAGTTCGCGCTCGCCAAGTTCGGCATTGGGCGAGATAGTGATTGAGTAGCGAGCCTTGTTCGGATCCTTAGCTTCAATCACTTTGCCCGTCACGCCGGATCCACTGACTAACACACTATTCGCCGCCGAAAGAACTGCGACGTTCGTGCCAGTGACAGCGACCTCCACCGTCTGGCCACGCTGCCCTCCGGCAGGAAAAATGTAGTTGATGTGCGGCAGCGGGGCTTCGAGTTGCGGCGCATTGACGACAGCCATCAGCCCCGCCAACAGTTGCAAAATCATTTGGCCCCCTTCATTAGGACATCGGGCGCGGGCTGCGTCAACGTGGCCAGTTGCTTACCCGTGACCGCGTTCCACAATCGCACCGTGCCATCGGCTCTGCCAGTGGCTAGCTTTGCGCCATCGGCACTCAACGCCAGTGAGTAGACCCAGTCCATATGCCCGGTGAAGGTCTGCTGGACGCCGCCAGTGTTGGCCATCACTTTGATCGTCTTATCGGTGGAAGCGACAAACATGCGCTGCTTGGGTTTTTCCGCCCACAGTATGGCCAGCGGCGAACCGCCCGAAACGTTGTAGGGCCGGGTGGTCTTGAGGTTGAACTGTTTACGTGCGATCTTGGCCTTATCCGTCTCTTCAGGGCCGGGCATCACACTTTCCGTGCGATAGACACGCACGGCGCGCTCGTCCAAACCGGCGACCGTGAAGGCGAGCACTTCGTTATCCGGGCTGAAGGCGGCCGAGGTTATCACCTCAGTAACAGTCAGCGGCAGTTGCACCAGATTCTTCCACGTCGCCGTGTCCCATACGATGAGCGTCTTGTCATTGCTGCAAGTGGCCAGCAGCAGGCCGTTCGGACTGAACGTAATGGAGTTGATCCAAGCACTGTGGTCTTTCAACGTAGCAACCAGCTTGCGATCGGCCACGCTCCATACACGCACCTGCGTATCGATGCCGCCAGCGGCAACCAGTTTCCCATCGGGGCTAAACACTACCGATAGGATCTCATCGCTTTGTCGATCGAGCGCCGCCAACTCACGACCGGAATCAAAATCGAAGAGCTTGACGACGCCTGATACACCAGGCACGCCCGCAGTCACCGCAAGTAATTTCCCATCCTTGCTGATGGCCACGGAGCGCACCTGACCACTAAGAGCGCCATTTCCCAGCTTACGGTCAAGCTTGGCGATCTCAACATCCCAAAGCAAAACTTCCGAATAGCCTCCCACGGCGAGCAGCTTGCCGGCGGGATGGAAGGCGATTGCGGAAATGGGAATCGCCGGGCCAGCCTTGTCGGCGGCCATCGCAGAGCATGCGGCGATCAAGAAGTAGATTCCGAATTTCATGCCCGCCCTTTCATGATTTCCTTGAGCAGGCCGCCGCTCTGAACGGTGCCCGAAGCGAGCGGACTGACGTAAGCAGTGCAGCCTTGCGGATGCGGTAGCTTTCCATGCGGATCGATGCCGAGCAGCTTGTACATGCTGGCTGAAAGGTCCCACGGATACACAGGACGGTCGCGCACATTTTCTCCACGGAAATCCGAAGCGCCAACGACGCTGCCGCCGCTGAAGCCGCCGCCCGCGACGACGGCAGAAAATACGTTGCCCCAATGATGGCGGCCACCAAACCAAGGCGGTTCCAGAACCACGCGCGGTGTTCGTCCGAATTCGCCATACCAGACGACGATCGTGGATTCGAGCAGGCCGCGTTGGGCCAGGTCTTCCAGCAGCGTGGCGAAGGCTGCATCGAGAATGGGCAGCTTGGCATTCATCGCATCGAAGTTCTGCTTATGCGTGTCCCACCCGCCATCGTTGATGGTGATGAACGGCACGCCGTTCTCGACCAGGCGCCGCGCCAACAGACAAGACTGTCCGAAGCGGTTGCGGCCATAGCGCGTGCGCAGCTCTTCCTTTTCCTGCGATAGATCGAAGGCCTTCTTCGCATCGCCCAGAATCATGCCGTAGGCCTGTTCCTGAAATGTATCGAGCGCCTGGAACGGTTCCTGCTTTTCCGCCTGCCGTGCCATCGCATCCACGGCATTCAACAGCGCCCGACGTTCGCCGATGCGTTGTTCGGTCATGCCTTTGGGCGGCACGATCCCCTGCACGCGAAACGATGCCTGATTGGGGTCGCCGCCAGGTGCGAAGGTCTTGTAGTTGTTGCCGAGAAAGCCAGCTTCTGAGAAGCGGCCGAGCGGTGTGGTCAGCGTAATGTAGGGCGGCAACGCGCCTTTGTAGCCAGCCTCATTCTTCTTGAATGCGACGATGGCGCCTATGCCCGGATACACCAACTCCGCCTTAGGCAAGCTACCTGTCTGCATGATGTAGGCAGCGGTTTCGTGGCTGTTGTCCATATGCGTCATGCTGCGGATGATGCTGTACTTGTCGGCCTGCTTGGCAAGCAACGGCAGCATTGGACTAAGCCGCATGCCGGTAACATTGGCGTTAATCGCCTTTCGCAGCGGGCCGCTGAACTCTTCGCCTGCATCGGGCTTGGGGTCAAACGTATCGGTCTGCGTGGGCCCGCCCGCCATCCACAGTTGGATCACCGACTTTGCTTTGCCATCGGCTATCATCCCGGCGGCCTTCAGGCGCATCCAGTCGGCCATGCCCAGACCCAACATGCTGGCCGTACCAACACGGAGAAAATCGCGCCGGTTAGCGGCGGTTGAGAGCGAGATGGCGTGGTCGTTGATATCGAACATAAATCACCTTGCTAATGGTTGAACAGGAATTCACGGGCATTGAAAATGGCCCAGGTGATGTCCTGCACGGCCTGTGCGCGAGCTGTCTTGCGCTTGGCCAGATAGTCGACGAGCTGCTGCCTTTCCTGCACAGTGGGAAAACGTGAGAATGTCGAGAGATACAGCTCGTCGATGAGCGGCGCATCCTCTTTCATATCCTTTAGCAGCCGATTCACGCGCGGACTGGTGGAGACCTTTCCTTCCAGCTGTTCAGAGTTGATGAAGTACAGCGCCTGGCGCAGACTGATCTCGGAGTTGCGCTCCTCTTCAAATGCCGTGTCGCGCGGCGGGCGGCCGAACATGTCGAGGAAGCCGCTCTCGGCGTTGCCATCTGAAAGGTGCGTGGCGCGGAATGCGGCGGGCCAATTGGTGTAGGGCTCGGGAATAATGCTGCGAAATTTCTCTGAAGTCTCGGTCACCTGCGACAGCGCGTCCAGCAGTTGCTCCGCAGGCAGGCGCTTGACCAAATAATGCGAGAAGTGGGTACTGTCCTGCGCGTTTTCCTTGGTTACTTCCGACGAGAGTTGATAAGTTCGCGAATTCAGAATCAAACGATAGATGTGCTTCAGATCATAGCCGTGGCTGATCAGCTCTTTTTCCAGATAGGCGAGCAACTCCGGATTCTGCGGCGGGTTCGTCGAGCGCATGTCATCCGGCTCATTCACGATGCCACGCCCCAGCAGCCAAAACCAAATCCGGTTCGTAATGTTTTTGGCGAAGTACGGGTTTTCAGGCGATGTGAGCCATCCCGCAAAACGCATGCGCGGATCCTCGCCGGGCATCATTTCCAGCGTCTCAGCACCGGGGAACGCCGGCCTCACAGCAGCGCCGTTCTTGGGGTTGCGCAGCACGCCCTTTGGGTCGGGATAGACGATCTCTTCTTTCCATTCCAGCGTCGATTTGAAATTCATCTTGGCAAAAAATGCGCCGAAGCCGAGGTCATCGTCGAACGACCAGTTTTCCGTGGGGTGGCCATGGCAGCGCGCGCAGCCGATGCGCTGACCCATGAAGATCAAGGCAGTTGTTTCGCCAATCGTGCGCGGGTCCTTCTGCGGCACGGCACGGAAGAAGTTGGCGGGACCATTGCGGAAGTTACTGCCGCTTGAGGTAAGCAGCTCGCGCACGAACTGGTCATACGGTTTGTTTTCCGCCAACGCCTGACGCACCCAGCGGTAGTAGACGGCGACAGCCTTGGGCCACACGCGCACCGGATATTCGCTCTTAATGCGCAGCAAATCGCCCCATTTTAATGACCAGTAGTCAGCGAACTCGTCGCGCGAAAGAAGGTCATCAATCAGGCGTGCCCGTTTGCCGGGTTTAGTGTCGGCGGCATAAGCGCGGACCTCATCGGAGGTAGGCAGCGTCCCGATCACATCGAGGTAGACGCGGCGTAGAAACTCCTGGTCTGTGGCGAGGCCTGAGGGCGGCACGCCCAGCGCCTTCAGCTTGTCGTATACCAGTTCATCGATGCGGTTGTTGGTTTCAAGCTTTGGAAACGGTTGAGTAAGCGGACGCGGCGTGAGCACTCGGGCCACTGCGGACTGGCGCAGATAGTTGACCACGATCACCGACTCGCCAAAATTCTTCGCTTCGACCATGCCACCGGCAGCGGCGGCGGTCACCTGCGGCTCGGACGATTGGATCGAGGCGTCGTCAGTCACATCCAGTTCCGAGCCATCTGAGAAAACGGCAGTGGCGATGATCTGCTTCTTTTCCCCTTTATTGAGCACCAGACTGGCCGGCGCAATACGGATACTGACGATGTGGGCTTCCCTGGTCCCACTGAGTGGCGCTCCCTGCACCAGCCACTCACTCATCAGTTCATATTCCTTCGTGCCAGACTTGAGCAGGGCACCGCCCTGATGAGGAATCACGCCACTGGCCTTGCCGAGCAACAAACTTTTGGCGGGCTCGACTCGATTGATGCGGCGGCCTGCCGCTGCGCGAGTAATGGTTTCGTAATCCGCTTCCGGATCGCCACCAAATAAGGAGAGGCGGAAGCCGCCCTGGCCCTTAGCCGCCCCATGACAAGCCGTGGCGGCGCAGCCCAGCTTGGCGATAACCGGGCGCACCTGATTCATATAGGAGGAGGGCGTACCGGCAACGTCCTTCACCTTGATAGTGAAGCTGGCGCGTCCCCGAATGCCCGCGACCGTCACATCGATCGTAGCGCTGCCATCGGCGATAGGGGTTATGATTCCGTCTTTGGAGATTGCGGCGACCTTGGTCTTGCCGCTTTTGAACTGGGCTTGGGAGGTGAGATCAATGGAATCGCCACTGGCCGTGCGGCCAGTGACATGGATGCGCTGCGACGCCCATTTGCCGTTGAGCACGATTTGGGCGGGCTCAACGGCGATGGACTGGACCTTGTCCTTCGCTTGGGCTGCACTGCAAACGATAATGAGCAACCCGAACAGCATGGCGGCCCTTTCGCGACTACTACTTCTTCTTATCGGTGCGGAACATGGCGATCGCTTCGATTTCGATCAGCAGTTCCGGGAAGCACAAAATCGCCTGAATGCCGGTGGAGGCAGGCAGCGGATTCAGCTGCTGTTCTTTATAGAATGCCGTCCGCTCTTCGTTGAACGCTGCGTAGTCGCGTTCAATGTCGCGCAGATAGCACGATGTACGTACGATGTCATGCCAGGTGGCGCCCTCGGCTTCCAGCAACAGCGAGATATTGTGGAAGGTGCGCTTGAGTTGGGCGCGGAAGTCGCCGACGTGGACGATCTCGCCGTGTTCATCAATGCTCGCCGTCCCGGAGATAAGCAGGATGGTGAGTCCATTCAGGTCAATCCGCATACCGCGGGAAAAAGAGCTGGGACGCTTGTAGTCATAAGCCTCATTCAGCGTCCGGTGGTTGGTGACTGCCCGCTTTTCGATTGGGCTATGAGTTTCCATCAACTGCTTGACGATTTCCATCTCGGCGATCATTTTATAAAAGGCTCCTATAGGAACGGCCTGCACAAATCATATTCAGACCTTAACATCCTTAACACTGGATTTCAACCAGAGTTGCGCGAAAAACTGACTCCTCCGTCGATGTTGTGATCGTAAACCATGGACACTACACCTAACCCCGGCCACATCATGCAGATAGGCCTTGGCTTCTGGGCCTCGAAGACGCTGTTGAGCGCAGTGGAGATGGGCCTGTTCACGGAACTGGCGAAGCATCCGGGGAGCCTGGAGGCGCTCGAAGGCCGCAGGATGCTGCATCCGCGCTCGGCCAGAGACTTCCTGGACGCGCTGGTGGCGCTGGGGCTTTTGAATCGAGTGGATGGCGTGCATAGCAACACGCCGGAGAGCGATCTGTTTCTAGACCGCCACAAGCCCACGTATGCCGGCGGGATTCTGGAGATGGCCAACCACCGCCCTTCTGGGGGCATCTGACCACGGCGCTGCGCACTGGCCTTCCGCAGAACGAAGCGGCGCATGGCGGCGAGCCGATGTTTGAGGCGCTATAGGCCGACCCGGCGCGGCTTCGTCAATTCCTGGAAGCGATGTCCGGCATCAGCCGCGGTTCCAACATAGCCATCGCGCGGAAGATTCCGTGGAAGGATTACAAAACGGTCGCCGATGTGGGTACCGCGCAGGGCGACCTGGTAGTACAGGTGGCGCTGGCCAATCCGCACTTGAATGGGATCGGTTTTGATCTGCCGGCAGTGGCCCCGATCTTTGAAGATTATGTGGAGAGTCAGGGCCTGGCTGGGCGTGTGAGGTTTGAGGGTGGCAGCTTCTTCTAGCAGCCTATGCCCAAAGCCGACGTCCTAATGATGGGCCACATCCTGCACGATTGGAACCTGGGCGAATAGAAGTTGTTGATCGGCAAAGCGTTCGACGCACTGCCGGAAGGCGGGGCGCTGATTGTTTATGAGAGTATCATCGACGATGACCGTTCGCAGAATGCCTTCGGACTGCTGGCAAGTTTGAACATGCTGATTGAAACGCCGGGCGGCATCGATTACACAGGCGCCGATTGCCAGGACTGGATGATGGAAGCGGGGTTCAGCGAGACCAGTGTGGAGCATCTGGCCGGGCCGGATTCGATGGTAATCGGCATCAAGCGTGCGCCGCGCTAAATCTGTGAGAGAATGAGCGAAGGGAGAGTTGTTGTCGGCGATGGATATTTCGCGCCTGTTCGAGCCGCATCAAAATTTAAGCGACGCCATCAACAGGGCGGTTGTCCAGTCCGACATTGAAGGCGGCGTCTACCTGCGAGATCTGCCTCCGGGTTCAAAGCTTGAAGTGCAGACGGAAAACCGCTCCTACACCATTGTTCAGCAGGATCAGGGTCAGTTGATTAGCGGCCATCCGCAGTTCTGCCCGGAGCCTGTCCTGGTTAAGATTGCAGGATCAACCTGGGGTGGATCTATGTTGCGCGAAGCCTTCCTTGGGCGGGGTATGCGGATGGAGTTTCATCATCCGGATTACTTCGTGACCACGTCGCGGATTGTAGAGATCCGGGCAATTTAGGTTCGTCATGACACTTACTATTCAAGAAGAGTCGTTGATAGCTTTACTGCGGTCGCTGCCCACCGAAGAATCAGAGAGGCTCTTGCATTGAGCCCATCAGCTGACGGACTTGGCTCAAGGCCGAAATATTGAGTGGTCCGATTCCTGTTCGAATGAGGATATGGCCGATGCGACGGCAGCGGCCCTGCGGCGATTCGACGAGGACTAACTGGGCGCCGTGTGAAACCAGGGGATGTAGTTATAGGGGCAATACCGGGCTTACAACTGACCAAAACAAGGCTTTCCGTCGTACTGTCGACCGAAACTTACCATCGGCACCGGCCAGACGGGGTGGTTGGACTTATCACCTCCCGAATTCCGAATCCTAATGACGCCGACCGATTGCAAACTAATCGACTGGAAGCATGCCGGGCTGAGAGATGAATCCTACTTTCGATTGTTCCCGACGACGTTTTTGCAGCGTGAGGTCAGGAAGATCGGCAGACTTTCAGAACATGACTGGGCATCCGTTCGCGAATGCTTTCGAATTGGATTCTTGGCCGATTGATCACGATCCAGCGGATGGCAGGCGTGAACAATTTCACATTTGGTTTTCCGGCAATTTTATCGCTGTGGTAAACTGGCTTTGTAACCACATCTTAACCCAGAGGTCTCAGTCGGACCTCAACTGACAACGTTGGTGTCAATTGAGGAGAAATTATGAGACTTACTTCGCGGGTTCTTACCGTCGCGATTTCTTTGGCTATTCTTGCCGTTCCTTTCTTTGGACAGACCTTCCGTGGCACCATTGCGGGAAATGTAGCGGACGCCTCCGGGGCTATTGTTCCCGATGCCGTGGTGAAGGCAGTCAACAACGACACTGCATTTTCGCGCTCTACGGTGGCTTCGACCGCGGGCGATTTCATTCTGCCTGAACTTCCGCTGGGGATGTATACGGTAACCGTCACGAAAGAGGGCTTCGCCGCGCGCAAGATCGGCAGCGTTGAAATTGTTGTCTCAAGGACGACCAATCTCGCCGTGGTGCTTTCGCTGGCATCGCAATCGGCGGTGGTGGAGGTTTCCGGCCAGGCCGTATCGATCGAAACCACCACGTCGGCTGTTAGCGGAGTGGTGGGCCCGAAGACGGTACAGGATCTGCCAATGAATGGGCGCGACTTCCGCCAGATGCTTAAGCTCGCGCCGGGAGTTTCGCCAACTGGCGGAGCCGCAAACGGGGCGCGTGCCAACGGCAACAATTTCCAGATCGACGGTGCGGATAACAACGATGCATTCCAGAATTCCGCCGCCGTGAACCAGGGCGGTGTGGCGGGAATAGCTGGCACGCTGTTGCCCGTGGAAGCGATCGATCAGTTCTCAGTACAGACGCAGGGCTCCTCCGAAGTCGGCCGCAACGGCGGCGCAGCGGTGAACATGGTTATCAAGTCGGGCACCAACAGCCTGCACGGCAGCGCGTACTATTTCAACCGCAATGAAGCGTTGGCGAGCAATTCTCCGTTTGCCGCGGATGGTTCGCCGAACCGCAAGATCAGGAACAATCAATATGGCTTCAGCGTGGGCGGTCCGATCATGAGGAACAAGACCTTCTTTTTTGTGACGGGCGAAGTGCAGAAGGCGTTGGCGGCGAATTCACTGCTGGATACGGCTCCTTCCGACACTTATGCTACCAATGCGAAAGCAACTCTGGCCAAGTACGGCGTGGCGGTGAACCCAACGATGGTGAGCCTGCTGAGTCTGTGGCCGGCACGCACCAAGACCGGCCCAGCTGCAGCCAACAACTTCCTTTCGGCCGATCAGAACGACTACAACAGCTACAACGGCATCGCCAAAATCGACCATGTGTTCAGCGAACGGACCAATCTGGCATTCCGCTACTACGGCGGTACAGGCACGCAGACCGCTCAGGTGAATTCGCCGATCCGCGAATACTTCCAGGTTGCCCCGAGCCGGATGCATAACTACTCGCTGGTGCTGAATCATGTGTTTTCGCCGCGATTGGTGGCGCAGACCACGCTGGGCGTGAACTACTTTAAGCAGACATTCAACGATTTCGATATTTCGGCCAATCCGGTGGCGTTAGGCTTGAACACCGGCGTGACGGAGCCGACGCTGCTTGGAGCGCCAACCATCAACATCACAGGGTTCATGAACGCCGGTTCGACGCAGCCATTGGGGCGCATCGATACCACCGGGCACGTTGTGGAGAACCTGAGCTACGTGGTGGGTCGTCATCAGTTAAAGTTCGGCGGCGAATACCGTCGCGCGGTGCTCGACGTATTCTACGAAATCAACAAACGCGGCACCTTTACATTCGATGGTGCAACGGGTCCGTGGAAGGCAGATGCGGCAGTGCCTTCAAACGAAAAAGCGCTGGCGGATTTCCTGGCTGGATACTTTTCTACAGCGAGCGGCGCGCGTATTGCGCGTGGCGATCTGCAGCGTGTGTATCAGCAGAATTCGCTTGATTGGTGGGTACACGATAACTACCAGGTGACGAGCCGGTTGAACATCAACTTCGGCGTACGCTACACGTATCATGGCGTGCTGAACGACGACAAGAACTCGCTCACCAATTTCATTCCAGGCCGCGGCATCGTGGCGGTGAAAGATCTGGGATCGTTGTATCCGGGCGATAAAAACAACTTTGCGCCGCGCTTCGGTTTTGCGTTCCAGCCTGTGAAAAACGGCAAGACGGTGATCCGCGGCGGCTACGGGATTTACTACGATGTGCCGGCGGGGAATTTTTTCGCTGCGAACACGGGTGTTCCAAACGGCGGGGCGGCAGGCGTGAACGCGAATCCGGGCGGACCCAATCCGGTGTATTCGATTTCGCTCAACGGATCTGTCGCGAATGCGATCAAGCCCGGCGTGCCGATCTTCGGGACCGCATCGCCGCTACCTCCTTTCGGTGTATTTGGCGTGGATCAGAATTTCCGCACGCCTTACATTCAGCAGTTCAATTTGAACGTACAGCAGGAACTGACCAGCAAGACGATGTTGCAGGCGGGTTACTCGGGAAGCCTGGGCCGCAAGCTGGCCCTGCTTGTCGACATCAATGCTCCAACGCCTGGCACGCTGAGTTCAGGATCGATTCAGCAGCGCCGTCCCTACTATTCGCAATTCCCGAATCTGGCCGCGATCAACATGGCGGAGACGGTTGGAAATTCCAATTACAGTTCGTTCCAGATGTCTGTGACTCAGCGTTTCTGGAAAGGCTTCTCCGGCCAGATGGCATACACGCTGGGGCATGCGCAGGATAACGGCTCGGCAACGCGCAATCAGATCCCTGCCAACAGCTATAATTTGCAGGGAGAGCGCGGCGATTCGAATTTCGACATCCGGCACATCTTCACCAGCTATGTGAGCTACGACCTGCCGAACTTCATTAAGAAGGCGCCTCGATTGGGCGGCGGATGGCAGTTCAATCTGTTGGCTACGGCTCACACCGGGGAACCGCTGGATCTGGCGGCGGGCACAAACATCAGCGCCAGTGGCGACAGCAAGGACAGGCCCGATCAGGTCGGCGATCCGTTCGCGGGCATCGTGCAGCCGGCGGCGCCCTCTAAGTCGATCCGCTGGTTGAACAAGGCGGCTTTCGCCACACCGGCAGCTGGTTCCTTCGGCAACTATGTGCGCAATTCGCTGCGTGGACCTGGCTTCGGGGCGCTTGATTTCTCAGTGTTTAAGACGACCAACATCACTGAGAAGTTGAAAGCCCAGTTCCGGGTAGAAGTGTTCAACCTGCTTGACCGGGCGAACTACGCCAATCCGAACACAACGTATTCGTCGGGTAGCTTTGGGTTGATTACGAATACTCGTAACGGCGGCAGCGCTCCAGGGCTTGGTTTTGGCGAGCCGCGGAACGTGCAGCTGGCTTTGAAGTTGATGTTCTAAGAGAAGCCGGTCAGTGTAACTTGATTGCCGCAATCGTTTTCCGCGGGTGCGGCAATCAAGGCATTTGCAATCGGAAGGTTCCCGGATGCAGCAAGCCTTAGTTGTGCGACTTAGTTGTCAATTTCCTCAATAACAAGAACAATTGCACTTAGTAGTTCCCGCCGTAAATCAACCCACCTGAACATCAGACAATCTACTCGCAATCAGTTCAGCAACGGAGTCACGTTCGTTGAGGCGGGCCTTTAGGCCAATCGCCTTGAGCCGTGCAACCATCGCCTGCCTTGATGGCTGAATGTGAATCAAGATTGTGTTCGGAGCGTCCCCAATCGACCATTCGAATCGCGTGCCTGGCTCCAACTTCAATTTGGAGATAATCGCGGCGGGAACGGTTACTTGATTATTTCCATTCAAAGTGGTTCTCATCTTCTGGAGCGTACCACAGACGCGCCATTCGGGAGCGCGGTTCGTTAGAGTGGGAGCATGAAGGTTATTGCGGATTTATGTATCGTTCCTTTGGGGATTGGCGTTTCTGTTTCCAAAGAAGTGGCCGCGTGCGAGCGCGTGCTGGCCGAGGCGGGGCTGAAGACAAAGCTGCACGCCTATGGCACCAACATCGAAGGCGAGTGGGACGAGGTCTTCGCGGCGATTAAGCGTTGCCATGAGGTGGTGCACGAGATGGGCGCGCCGCGGATTACTTCGA
Source organism: uncultured Acidobacteriia bacterium (assembly GCA_903881085.1). GTDB lineage: Bacteria > Acidobacteriota > Terriglobia > Bryobacterales > Bryobacteraceae > CAIRSA01. The sequence continues at coordinate 4,979 of CAIRSA010000350.1, read as the reverse complement.
GCCTGCGGTTTGGCACGCGGGTGGACCGCGAGCAGTCGATGGAAGACAAGGTGCGCAGCGTGGAGACAAAGCTGAGCTAGACTGAGCAAAGTGGTCAGATGACCAGTTTGGTTGTGGTATGATTTCGGCATGGGAACACGATTTGTGACGGCAACGGAATTTAAGGCAAAATGCTTGTCGATTCTGGACGAGATCAGCACCAAGGGCGGTAGTGTGACGGTCACCAAACGTGGGCGGCCGATGGCGACGTTGGGGCCTGTTCAACAGAAAGCATTCAAGACGTCCGCTGGAATGCTTAAGGGCAAAGTAGACATTTCAGACGAATTACTCATGGCTGACACTTCACATCTTTGGAACGTGGTGCGCGAAATCGAATAGAGAGTTTTGTTTTGGCCCCCAAATTATTGCTCGATACTCATATCGTGATGCGCTGGCTCTTGGAGCCCAAGCGGCTTACCAGAGAGCAGATGCGTGTGCTCTCTATCGCTGAACGGCGGGGCGAGCCGTTCGGAGTGAGCTCAATCACGCTCTTGGAAATCGCAGTGTTGTTCGGCAGAGGCGGAATAAAATTACGAGTCCCGATTGAGGAAGTGTATACGTCAATTCGAGAGCAAGTTGCCTATTTTATTGTGCCAATGGACTTTGAAGTCGCAAGTGAGGTAGCGGCAATAGGCAATGTCCTGACCGACCCGGCCGACCGGGCGATTGTTGCGACGGCGCGCGTCCACCGGTTGAAGTTGGTGACTTCCGATCAAAACATCATCGATTCCCGCTTAGTTGCGGTCGTCGAATAACCGGAAACATGCGGGCTGTCCCCGGTTTTTGAGACACTACTTGCATGCGATATTCACTGTTGCTTCTCGCCGCATCGCTAGCGGCACAAACCAACGCTACGTTTGAGGACATGCCGGCGGTCAGGATTACCAACGGCAAACTGGAACTGAAGGTTCTGCAACGCGGCAGTTCGTTTGCTGAGTTGCTGATGACTGGCGATGCGCGGCGGGTGAACCCCTTGTGGGAACCGATCCGACTGGCGCGCGAGGCCGGTTCGAAACCAACATTCGGCGCATCGATCGGGCATTTTGTCTGCGTGGATGGTTTTGGCGGCGTTTCCAGGGAAGAGGCCGCGGCCGGGCTTACAGGGCATGGCGAAGCGCACATCCAACAATTTGAAATAGTAAGTCAGTCGGCTGGCATGGTTGAGATGCGGGCGACGTTGCCGGTTGTGCAAGAGACCCTGACGCGCACAATCAAAATGATCCCAGGCGAAAACGTGGTGTATGTTTCGAGCAAACTGGAAAGTCTGCTGGGGTTCGACAGACCCACTTTTTGGGCGGAACATGCGACTATCGGATCGCCGTTTCTGGAAGCCGGCGTTACAGCGGTGGACATGCCGGCGGAGAAATCGCAGACAAGGCCTTATGTGGCGAATGGCCGCGGAATGCCGCACAGGTTGCCGCCTGGACGGGATTTCACATGGCCGAACGCACCCACCGTGGATGGCAAGCAAGTGAATGTGCGAATTGCGCCGACGCCCACCAATAGCGGCGACCATACAACCAGCCTGATGGACCGCTCGCGCAAGTATGCATTCGTCACGGCACTGAATCCGGGCAAGCGGCTCATTTTCGGATACGTCTTCCGGCAGGAGGAGTTTCCGTGGGTGCAAAGCTGGGAATTCTATCCGGAGAATGGGAAGCTGGCGCGGGGACTTGAATTTTCCACGCAGCCCTACGATGTGCCGCGGCGGGAGGCAGCATCGCTAGGGACCATGTTTGGTGCACCCACGTACAGATGGCTGCCAGCGAAGTCGGCCATTGGAAGCAGGTTTCTGTTCTTTTTCGCCGAAACGCCTGAAGGGATGATGCATGTGGACGATGTGGTATTGGAAAGTGGGAAAATTGTGATCAGCGATACAACAGCAAAGCGGTCGCTGACGCTGGCCGCTTCAGGTGGATTGTAAAACTTCATGGCATATAAAGGGCGAGTGCTGGAGTGCCTGACAGATCCAGGAAAACAATTTTTCAAAGACGAGTTCAAGAAGGACAACGACGATGCTTCGCTGCGCAGGATAGAGTTCCTTATCATCGATATCGTGCGCCCGTACAAGATTGGAATGTTCTTCTTCCTGATATGCATTCTGCTGATGAGCGCGTATCTGGCTCTGAACCTGAGCGCGATGATGAAGGTGAAAGAACAACGGGCTGCGCTGGATGCCGAAAAGAAACAGCTTCACGAAGCGATGGACGGGCTGGAGAAAAAGGTGATCGCACTTTCGGCGGGACGACCTACGTTGTTAAGAGAGTCCACTGTTGACATCGAAGATCAGGCGGACGTGAACATTGAGGCATTTTTCGAGCGCCTGTCAATCAAAGCGGAAACAGGACTGATCGGAAAAGGAGAAATCGCGCGATTACTAAAAATCGCGGCGACTAAAGATCGCGCCTATACGCTGAAAAAAATCAAATCCAAGAAACTCTACCGGCGGGCACTCAGCAGGGCTGAGTTGGCAGAGATATCGAAAGGCGACGAGGAGCAGTAACAAGACCGGCAGCTACTAGTTGTAGAATTGGGGCAGAACAGGAACAAATATGAACGACCAGAATCGCAGAGAATTTTTCACGCGGGCCGGGCTGACGCTTACGGCGGCATCGTATTCGCGCATCCTTGGTGCCAATGACAAAGTAAATCACGTAGTGGTAGGACTGGGCGGACGCGGCCAGAATCACATGGACGGCTTCATGGGAGTGAAGGAGTGCATGGTGATGGGCGTTTGCGACGTAAACCAGGCCGCGCGCGAGCGAGCCATCGTGAAAGTGGAAAAGGGCACCGGACAGAAACCGAAGGAATATTCGGATATGCGGAAGGTGTTTGAGGACAAGAGCGTCGATTCCGTGTCGATGGCGACGCCGAATCACTGGCATGCACTGGGCGCCATCTGGGCCGCGCAGGCAGGCAAGGACGTGTATGTTGAGAAGCCGGCGAGCCACAACATCTTTGAAGGCTGGAAGATGATTGAGGCGGCGCGGAAGTACAACCGCATGATGCAGGTTGGTTCGCAGGGTCGCAGCGCGAAGCACAAGATTCGCGCGGTGCAATTGCTGAACGAGGGCGTGATCGGCGAAGTCTACATGGCCAAGGGATTGTGCTTTAAGCGGCGCAAATCGATCGGGCATAAAGAGAACGAGCCGACGCCTGCCGGTTTGAACTGGGACATGTTCCTCGGCCCCGCGCCGATGCGGCCTTACAACGAACTGCGTTTCCGCTATAACTGGCACTGGTTCTGGGACACAGGCAACGGCGACATCGGGAACCAGGGCGTACACCAGATGGATATTGCACGGTGGGGCATGGGTAATATCGGGCTGCCCAATAGCGTGGTGTCAACTGGCGGCAAGTATGCGTACATCGATGATCAAGAGACGCCGAACACGCAGAACGCGGTATTCGACTACGGGGGGAAGAAACAGCTTGTATTTGAAGTGCGCGGACTAGTGACCGGGCCCGAAGGCAATCTGAACCCGCGTGGCGGAACCATCGGAAATCTGTTCTACGGAACCGATGGCTGGATGGCGCTTGACGATGCCGGCTTCCAGGTCTTCAAAGGCGAGAACAGCGAGAAGACGATGGATGAGAAGGCGGAGCGCGGCGATGGAAACGTTCTGCACATGGGGAACTTCATCGCGGCGGTGAAGAGCAGAAACTACAAATCGTTGAACGCGGAGATTGAGATCGGCGCGATGTCAGCGGCGTTGGGCAATCTGGCGAATATCGCTTACCGCATGGGGCGGAAGCTGAATGTGGACCCGGTGAAGCGCCAGTTCATCAATGACGCGGAAGCGAACAAGATGCTGACGCGCGATTACCGCAAGCCGTACGTTGTGCCTGAGAAGGTGTGATGAACAGGCGTACTTTTTTGATGGCAATGGCCGTGCCTCCAGTGGTGCGCACGGCCGTTTCCATTGATGGGGACAAGTTCCGCATCAATGAAAAGCTGACCTACGCGGGACGGCCAAAGGTTGAGGGCATGCTGCTCAACACGCGCATGGTGCAGGGCATCTTCGATGACCGCAATGCTGCGACGCGCGAGCGCTGGAAGTATCCGGATACGGGAAAGTGGGACGCGGAGCGCAACACCAGCGAGTTTCTGGCGGCCATGCCGGAGTGGAAACGGCATGGCGTGCTGAGCTTCACGATCTGCATTCAGGGCGGAAGTCCGCAAGGGTATTCGAAAGATCAGCCATGGGTGACGGGCGGCTTCCATGAAGACGGCAGGCTGCGCGAAGATTACATGGCGCGCTTGAAGCGCATTCTGGATCGCGCGGATGAGTTGGGCATGGTGCCGATTGTCGGCTATTTTTATTTCGGCCAGGACGAGCATGTGAAGGACGAAGCGGGCGTGAAGCGCGGCGTGGAGAATGCGACTCGGTGGCTGCGCGATCAGGGCTATAAAAACGTGCTGATTGAGATTGCCAACGAGTGCGACAACGTGCGGTACGATCATGCGATTTTGAAGCCGGCGCGAATTGTGGAGTTGTTCTCGATCTCGCGAAAGGTTGCGGCGATACCGGTGAGTGCGAGCTTCAATGGAGGGCGCGTGCCGGCGGCGGCGGTGGCAGAGGCGGCCGACTTTCTACTGATGCATGGCAATGGAGTGAAAGATCCTAAGCGTATTGCGGAGATGGTGGCGGAGGCGCGCAAGCTTTCGTCGAAGCCGATTTTGTTTAATGAAGATGATCATTTTGATTTTGATCTGCCGGTGAACAATATGATGCAAGCGATCGGGGCTGGGGCTTCGTGGGGGTATTTTGATCCGGAAGGGTATCAATGTCCTCCGGTGAAGTGGGGCATCGATACCGAGCGGAAGCGTGGATTCTTCGCGGCGGCGAAGGCGATAACTGGCTACTAAGATGGACAGGCGGATCGCCCATAAGCGCTAAGATAACCTGTCTCAATCGCCGAGTCCCTAAATCCTAGGT
>CAIRSA010000349.1 GCA_903881085.1 uncultured Acidobacteriia bacterium | reverse complement strand
GGTGGACTCGGCCATAGCCGCGCCAAACATCATGAACTTGCCCGCAAAGCCCGCCAATGGCGGCACCCCTGCCAGCGATGTTAGAAAAACCAGCAGCGCCACAGCTTGGAGCGGTGAGCGGTGAACCAATCCCGCAAAGGCGCCCAGTGAGTCGTCGCCGCGCTCTTGCTCGACTGCTGCGGTGACGGCCAGAGCGTCTCGGGGAGAGTTACGTGTAGAACTCAAAAGGTTGCACCCGTTTGCTACAATCATTGATACGTAGTTCAACTCCGTTGTCAGAGCGTCAAGAAACCAGTAGATAGACATCGTGCTTGCTCAATTGCTAGGACGCAGAATTGCGACACTCCGAAAGCGCTCTGGATTCACCCAAGAGCAGTTCGCCGAGGCTGCTGGTTACTCAGTTGAGTTCATCAGCTTGGTCGAACGAGGCATAAACTCACCCACAGTTGCTGGAATTGAGCGGATCGCAAACGTTCTCAAGGTCGAGGCTAAGGTTCTCTTTACATTTGAAAAGGATGGCTCCAAGTGATGCAATCCGTGGACTACTTTGGAAGATTGAAGAGTGCCACTGTTCGGGTAGCCGAAGTGCTCTCACGAAAGGGCGTCGCTTCTGACAGACTTTGTTTCGGTGGCGAAGGAGCCTTGCCGTCAAAAAAGCCGCGTATTCCGCTGGAGCCCAACTCCAATTTCCTTGGAAACCGGGCGATGGGAGACTGGGCGGAATCTGTCCTAAAGGAGCTACTGGTCGGAAGTCCATCTGGCGTTCTCCCAATTCACTATGGAGACTCGAATCAGATCGCTGCTGGTGATGAAGGGTTCAAGGAATACTATCTTGAAGAACTTGAGGCGACCCGCGTGTACGGCAAACGGCCAGATTTATTGTTGTACTCTCCTGGGGCCGTCATTTCTGGAGATGAGTTCCGACAAAAGCCAGTGGCCGATACCGAATCGATTGCACATCAGGCGCTCGCCGCAATTGAAGTACGGTCAAGTAAGTTCAAAGCACTGCAATACATGCGAGTCCGAACGGAAGAGCGGGCAGCAGGCATCAAAGTGGAGCGTACATGCCCGTCATTCACGGTCAAAATCGAAGATCTTATCATTGTCTATCGATGGATGGAGCGCTTCAGAGTGCCTCAGTGCTATACCCAGGTTTTCTTTGACTCCATCTTCGGGATCAATTTTCTGGACATCTTTGAGAACATTGGCAGCGGAGAAGGCTTGAAAATCGATAAACCACGTGAGAGTCAGGAAAAAGCTACCATCATGATTCCTATAACTTGCGGAAGGAAAATCGCCTCCTGCTCGGAATCGCCAGATTTTCAAACCGTCATCCGGGAAACCCGTCTTGGTCGCGTTGACGCCTTCGTCTCACCCGTCAGAGGGACGTTTGTATTGGACCCAGCCGCCTTAAATGAGATTCTATTCCCTCAAGCGGAAATACAAATCGGCAGGTAATCGGAAATCACTCGATCAAACCAGGACGCCGTAATATCTGACGAAATCACGGCAGCGCTGATCCGATCTGTCAAATGCTGAAGCGCCTTGGTCTTCACCAAACTCAAGTTCGGACATGCCATTTGCTCTACATCCTTCGGCTCAAGTTTGTTGAGTCCGTTGCCATAAAACCGATTTACGTCACCGAATGCGTCCAGTCCACTTGAGCTATTCAGATATATCCAAACAAGAGGAATCAGATGCTCGAATCCAGGCTTGGCATAAAGACCGTGAAAACAGGTAAGACTGCTTACATCAGCAAGGTTCAGAATGAAACGTGGTTGATGGCGAGAGAAGACCGGAACGAGAATTGCCGGTTGCTTGCGGCGCTCTGGAAGATACCAGACCGGTCGCTTGCTAGGCAAGTGACGTTGATCAACACCGGATGCGACTCCGGTCGCGAGATACACCTCCAGTGCTGGGTCAATGGAACTTGGATTCAAAAGATAACAGCGTTTTTCCGACTTTATTAATGTTAGAAAGCTATTTGTGTCCACCACCCAGCCTGACAGATCGTTTGCTTTCGTCACGCAACGATCAAAATTCCGCGTGGAAAGTCGATGTTCGCGAATTTCGGACGCACGCAGACAAAAATACTCATTGGCACCAGTGGCAATTCCACGACTGCACTTGAAAAAGTCTCCAATTCTCGCGACAGCAGGCTTTGAGGTTGTCTTGGCTTCACTGCACGCAAAGAGGCGGTTGAGCCACTTATCATCGGGGTCAAATGAAGCCAAATCGAGTTCATCCGGTTGCACTGCCGCCCCTTTCTCCATGCTAGACACAAAATCGACCAAATCCATGGCGCTTCTAACGCAGCGACCCCGAAACGCCGAAGCAGCAAGCGGATTTTTTTCAAGAAACAGAACGACACTCGTGGTCAGGGTATTTTCGAACAAATTCACATCCGAAGCGAAAACGGCAAGGCCCCGCGGCTTCATGGCTTGAAGACGCTCCTTGATGACCCTGCCAAAATTTGCGTTGAGGAATTCCGCAGGTACGATAACAGCAGCGCGTCCCTCAGGGGCCAAGTCATCCCAAATTTTCAACAGGAACAGTCCATACAGATTAGTTTGTCGTCCAAGTTTGGTTCCGAACAACTCATCGAAATACTTCCATTCTGCTTCACTCAAGGCCATTCGCTGGGATTTTACATAAGGTGGGTTTGCAATGATTCCTCGAAAAACCCCGGGACTGTTTCTCAAATAATCACCCAAAATTAATTTTGTCCCCCTCGGAGCTGTGGTCAATGCCGTCCTAAAGACCTCAGAATCGCTCTCAATCCCTACAGCCTTAATAGACGGGCTCACACGGCGGCACGCATGCAGCAGGTGGCCAAATCCAGCGGCAGGATCCAGAACTTCCTGTGGTTTTGGGAACATTACCCATGCAGCCATAGCGTCAGCGATTTCAACGGGAGTCGAAACTTGACCTGCGTTTTTAACATCCTCGCCTCTGCCGTCAAAAAAACCGTGCTGCACCTTGCCAGACGCAATTTCGACAGTGCCTGGTTCAAAGTATAGATCCATAAACGATTGTCCTTCGTTCAAACGCATGAACCTCAATACACGGAGTTGACCTACGTGTCAAGGGGCGTTTTCACAGGGCTTAGGGTTGATTGACGCAGTTCTGTGACTTGCGTCGCCCCCCACCTCATCACAGAAACGTCAGCTGCAGCGCCCGGGTCAGCGGGCTGAGCAACAGCGCCGGGAACAGGCCCAGAGCGACCAACAGAACTGCCGGAATCAACAGCGCCAGCCGGTGCGACGTGCTGAGCTCCACCGGGGTTGCAT
>CAIRSA010000348.1 GCA_903881085.1 uncultured Acidobacteriia bacterium | reverse complement strand
GCTCCCTTCTCTTTCAAAGGCTTTCGACACTCCGCTCGGCTCGGTCGGATCTCTCCTTCCGGCTGGAGTCTGCTACCGGGCGCTTCGGCGCTTACCCGGACAGGACTTCCACCTGCTAGAACAACGCGTCTTTCAGGACGCGCCATACTTTCGGTTATACCACTTTGCATACCGGCGCAGTAGCGGGTTTCGCCAGGCCTTCGCTAAACTGGAGATATCATGCTCAAAGTTGGACTTATCGGGTGGAGAGGCATGGTCGGCAGTGTGCTCATGCAGCGTATGCGTGAGGAGAACGATTTCGCCGGCCTCGAACCCATCTTTTTTACCACGTCGAATATTGGCGGTGCAGCCCCCGCGGAAGGCGCCGGCAGCACACTGAAGGACGCGTCAGATTTGAAGGCACTCGCCGCGTGCGACGTGCTGATCAGTTGCCAGGGCGGCGACTACACAACGGCTGTCTACGGCCCGCTGCGTGCTTCCGGCTGGGCGGGATACTTTATTGACGCGGCTTCCACGCTGCGCATGAAGGACGAGGCGATCATTATTCTTGACCCCGTAAACGGCGAACTGATCCGCAAAGGGTTGGCCAAGGGTGTAAAGACTTTTGCCGGCGGCAATTGCACAGTGAGCCTGATGCTGATGGCGGTGGGCGAACTGTTCAAGCGCGGTCTTGTCGAATGGATGTCGACAATGACGTACCAGGCGGCCTCGGGCGCGGGCGCGGCGAAGATGCTGGAACTTGTCGCGCAGATGGGCGCGCTGGTGGATCCGGCTCGCGCATCGGCCTCGCAGAACGCACTGGACATTGACCGCATCGTGGTTGGCGAGCAGCGGTCGGCGAGCTTTCCAGCCTCGGAGTTCGGCGCGCCGCTGGCGGGCAGCCTGATTCCGTGGATCGATAAAGACATGCCCGGCGGCCAGACTAAAGAAGAGTGGAAGGGCATCTCTGAGACGAATAAGATTCTGGGCAATGCGACGCAAGTGCCGGTGGACGGTATCTGCGTGCGCATCGGCACCATGCGCTGCCACAGTCAGGGCTTGACCATCAAGATGACCAAAGACGTTCCGATGGACGAGATCGAGGCGATGCTGGCTGGGGCAAATCAGTGGGTGAAGGTTGTGCCGAATGACAAGGCGTCCACGCTGCGCGACCTGACGCCGGCGGCTGTATCCGGAACGCTGACCGTGCCCGTGGGAAGGCTGCACAAGTTGAATCTTGGACCTACGTTCCTGGGTGGATTTACGGTGGGCGACCAGTTGCTGTGGGGCGCCGCCGAACCACTTCGCCGCATGCTGCGCATTATTCGCGACGAAGTGGGCCGGTAACAAAACACCGGTTACGGCTTAGGCGGCGAAGCTGTTACCGTCAATTTGACGGGTACTCTGGATGCACCGCCCACGGTGACCACCACCGGATAATCGCCTGGCGTCAGCGGCAAATTGGCACAATGAAGTTCAACTGCATTGTGCCAATTTGTTCTGAAATCAATCCATATTGCTGGTGGTTTATAGCTGCCGAACGCGGTGGTCGGCGATGCTAGGGATGAAAAAGGCAGAGGACTGCAAGCAACCAGCCCCCAGTAGCATTAGCCAGATTCGACCCAAACACAGAGAGGACCGTACCGGGCACGGAGCTCTACTGGAACGAAAACGAATTGGCGACGCTACTGATGGAAGTACCGGTTGTGCTGCCGCCATAGACGATCATGACTGGCACGACTGGCCGGGTAGATGGAAGCGGTCCATTGCTGCGTCTTATCAGCGATGCCGACGGCAAGCGTCGCCAGCGTGATTGTACTCCGATCAAGCCCCGCATTCCATGGGTAGGACAGGCGATTCGCCTGTCCTAAAACTAACCCAAACCCGCCTCCGCATGACCGGCGCATCAGTTCTTCACAAACACGTTGATGCCGCCGTTCACCAGAGCCGGGAAGACAGCATAGTCGCCGCGGTCATTCACCGCACGAACACCCAATATATGCGGCCCATTTTGCAGCAGCGTGGTGTCTAACGTAAACGTGAATCCGATATTGGGGCACGCATCCGCGGTGGGCAGCGAGGCGCAGACGTCCGGCCGCGCCACCCCGATCTTTGCTGTGCCAACGGTCAAGCCGTCCACCCGTACCGACGCCGACGTGATTTTTTGGCCCGCCGAATATACGTAGCCCGAAATCGTAACCGTACCGGAGAGAGTAGTGCCTTGCGTTGGCGCCTCAAGAACGCCGATGACAGGAGCGGCTGGTCCATTCGCCACGGTGATATTGAGCGGCTTCGACGGATACAGGAAAAGCCTTCCGCTCGAATCTCTCACCCTCACCTGCAATGTGTGCGGCCCATCGGGAATCGGGGGCGAGGCCTCAACCGTGGCAAACGACCCTGTGAAGCCAACTCCAGGACAGTTCGGCGGAGCCGGCGTCAGCGTACCGCAGATATCGGCACGGCTCGCCCCATAGGCAGTCCCGGCAATAACGAAACCGTCAATCAGCGTATCCACTGACAAGATTCGCAAAGACGGCATGTATGCGTATCCCTTCAGCGCCAGCCGCCCTTTGATGGTGTCGCCTTCCGCGGGCGACTCAATGGCAACCAATGGCTGGAAGGCCGTCCCCGCGTCAACGGTAAACTTCACAGGCGTGGCCGGGAAATTGTCCCAAGCCCCGCGCGAATTGGTTACTCGGACAGCCACTGTATGGTCACCCGGACCGATTGACAGTGCTCCCAGGTTCAGCGTAGTGGACCACGTCAGGGGCGATCCCGAGGGTACAGTGTGCGCCCGGTTCACGCCATCGATCATAACATCCACGGCCACGATAAACGCGCCCGGATCGGCAGCGGTTCCGCTCACCGTCAAAATGTCCAGCACGCGATCGCCGTTCTTAGGCGTCGTGACGGCCGCCATGGGGCTTGTCCCCGCGTTGAACGGCGGATCGTAACGCGATGTCGAGTGATTTTCAAAATTGCCGGATGCCGTCGAAACGCTGTAAATATCGTGCCCATTTCCTAAGCCGTAAATCGCTGGCCCACACTCATTGAAATTGGCCGAATTATCAACCGTCTGATTGCCGGTCCCGTAGTTGAATTGAATCCGCCCATCCGAATACAGCGTGGCGGCATAATTCGTCGGGCTGGCGCTCATGCCCAGACCTGTGTACTCGCCCGCCCATCGGAACGTAATGGAATCCGTTCCCGTGCTGACGTACAGCCCTTCGTTTGGCTGCGCGATTCCAGTCATAGATGTGGATGCGGACGCGGTCCATAGCGGGGTGACTGCGTAATAATTCCTAAGGTTAACCGAGTCGGCGCAAGCGCCTATCGAGGGCGGTAACTCGAAAGCGATCAGGCCATTGTGAGACACGTAGGCGCGGCCGAACTTCTTGTCGAAAAAGGGGAAAGCGAATGGAAGCGTCTGTAGTAGAAAGCCGCCTTGCGGAAGCACAATCTTGGGGCGTTCCGCAGTGAATGTGAATGCCGGGGCACTGCTGACAAGCGTATAAGGCATCGTGGTGTGGATCGTGGCCTGAATCAGCTTGGGCGCGCCTTTGCCAGTATCCTGGTCCAGATAATAAGCGCTGATTTCATCGGTGCTCGATAAATCCAGTCTCAAATTTCCTTGCGTCACCGCGGTCTGAGCCGTTGAAATGCTGCCTACATAGATGGATCCCTTTTGACGCAGGATCAGATTCTCCAGATCGCCGGAGCTGCCAGTGAGCTGGATCAACACGCTTGGCTGGGTGTAGTTGGAATCCTGCAGCACCACTCGGACAGACTCGCCGATCACGATCGGGTCATCATAGAATTTCAATTGGCCGGTGGTTGAAGGTAGATCGAACGAAGAGATGACATGAACCGAACTGGCGTTGTCTGCATAGGCCAGCGCTCCCAGACCGCGCTTGGCAAATCCGGCCCACAGTTGGCTCTGGCTGGCGCCTTTGTAGTCTACCCGGTCGGCGAGCAGAATCGCGTCGCGCATGTCCACCATAGATGCCGCTGGAACGGCAAGCTTCATGCCGTCCATCACCAGTTGGCGCACGCGCTTGCGGCCCTCAGCCTCTCCAAACTGGGCGATCAGATTGGCGCGAATCTCCCACAGCGCCTCAAACCAGATTTCACCATCGGCATGCACTTCCGGGCTTAAGCTCACATGTCCCAGGTCGGCGAAAGTGATGGGGTCGACGCTCATGTCGGTGGAATAGGGCCGTGTGCGGACGCCGCCATAGCCCCAGCTTTGATCGAAATACTGGCCAGAGGGGAAGACGCCGTTTGGCGGCGCGCCATCCGGAGTGGTGTATTCCATTCCATAGAAATCGCTCCACGCTTCTCCCATGGCGGCGCCTTGAAACGTTGTGTAAGCCTGCCTCGCAAGCCGGAAACTCACACCATGCGTATATTCGTGAATCATAACCAAGGAGTCGTAGGATCCATCGGTGTACAGATCGCCCAGCGGCCCTACGCCGCCGCTAATGAACATCGAAACTTCGGGCTGAACTCCGTCGTCCGCCGCGCCGCCAAAAAGCGAGAAAAATGCATTCTCGAACTGTCCTGCGCCAATGGACTGCGCGCCGTAGTGAGCGTAGGCGAATACGGGATCGCCTCCAAGGCCGCCACGGCCCATGTTGTTCTGTTGGAAATTGCCGGCTTGCTCGTCGAATCCGTACTGATAGTGCAGATCGTGCGCGCGGTTCATCCAGTAGAACAGATTCGTAACGGCTGCGTCGGCATAATTCAGTGGCATGAATCCAGCGCCAATCTGTAGCGGAAAGTTGAATTCGCCGTTCACGCCCGCCGTAGGCGTCGGGCGGATGAATTGGGTACCGGACAGGTTTTCGCCGGCAACAACGTTGTTGCCCGCCGTCGCCTTGCCGTCGGTCCAGCCCAATGGCGATGCAATGGGATCTCCCTGGAAGCCCTTCAACACGCGCGGCACAATTGGCGGCGCGGCGCTGAGGCGCACCCCTGGCGTTGGATTGGGCTGTGGACTCTCGCGGTCGAACACCATTCCTCTTGGCGTGGGCGGAGACTGAAAGAACGTCAATGCATGTTTGCCCAGAATGGTCTGCGATTCGTCGTCCACGGTTACCGAGTAGCTATGCACATAATCTGAATCGGCGATCAGAAAATTCCACGCCGGCCGCAGCGATCCCTGATGGGCAAACCACACTAACGACCCTTCCACGTCGCGCGCCAATGGCCCGCGTGCAAACCGGATGCCACGCGGATGGCGCGGTTGCTCTGGACTTTCAAACGGTGCGAATCGGCCGGTTAACTTCGCATTGACCGCCGCCACCCCCGCGCCCACCGCCCCAAATGCCCGGATCCGCGAAGGCAGTTTCCTCGCCGCTGGAGGAGCAGGATACAGATTGCCCCCGGCGTTCAGCACGCGGCCGTCACGGTCTATGTTCACAACCCACTCGGCATTGAGCACGTCCGCGCCATCGAAGCGCTGGCGGAATATGAGATGAGTTACTCCGTTGTGTTCAGTGCGGTACTGTTTGGCCAGGTACAAGCTTTCAAGATCGGCCGAAGTCAGCGCGATATCCTGTGCCACTGTCCGCAGATATTGGCGTGCGATATCTTCGGGTAATCCGGATCTTGTTGCTGTTAGTCCGTTGTTAATTCCAAGATAGTGCCTTGAAGCGTCAGGGTGTTGACCAAAAGTTGTACAAGCTGTAACAAGGAGGACGGCTGTAAATGATCTCATAATTTCTCCAGGGTCAGGACGAGAATACGATGAATAAGAGGTTGTGTCAACTCAATTATTGTGCAAGTGACCAGGCATGCGATTCGCACATAGGCGAACTAGTAAATCCAGGATCGATACCGCTATAAGGAATCATCGTAATCGTTCACCTACCCGCCAGAAACCGCGGCACAAATCCGGTGTCCTGTAGTACAGTCAAAGTTGATGAGTGCAGGGAAAGCGATTCGCAAGCAGCCTGGAGAGAAGCCACCTAGCCATCGCTGGGCGACTTCGAGTTTGCCACCATTCTGCAATTAGGTGGTGATGCCGGTCGCGCGAAAACCGTGGCAACTGATTTTCGTCTCGATGCCAGCGGCGATGGCTCGGCGTTGAATCATCCTATAGACTTCGGCTTGTGCCATCGGTTGCCGTGCGGTCAGTTTGCCGTGGCGCAATGTTAGTGGAAGCTTCGAGTGCATCGCTCCCAATTCCACGAGATCAATCTCCACAACCGTATCCTAACCCATCGAGTACCACGATACAATGATAGATATGCTGCGATTCGGCATTCTTCTTGCCGCACTTCCGATTGTCGGTGCTCTCGTCTTTGTGGCAAACTCCAAGCCCGCCAAAGACACGCTTTGGCCTACCTCGCGCTTTACGGAACTGGACCGTCAACGCTCGATTCTGCGCGGTCTGGAGTTCATCTACGCCTCTGCTTCGACGCCGAAGCATTTCGAAGATAATGGTGACAATTTGCTGTGGCGCTTTTACAGCCTGTCGGCCGCGGCGAAGGATCCGCAGCTAAAGCGGAGGGCCTGGGAAATGGGGCAGGAGCGTGCCCACGCATGGCGAAAAATGTATCCCCATGTGCCTGCTAACGCCGATGCCGGCGTGATCGGCGGATTGGCCTTCGGAAGCCTCTCGGCCACTATGCTTGATGTGCCGGACGAAGTATTGAAAGCCGAACTGGTGAAGGCCGCTCACAACTTCAAAGCCGAAGATTACCTGAACTTCGATCCGGCGAAAGAACCGCCACCGTCCGATGTTCCGCGCACCTGCAAGAAGTGCAAGTCGAGCAATCCGCGCGGTACGAAAGTCTGCAGGAAATGCGGCGAAACGCTGCTCATGAACAGCCCGTATGACGTTCTATCCGAGGCTCTGATCGCGGCCTACACAACGGATCGATACGGCGTGTGGTTGGGTGGAAGTTACGAGGACGTTGCGCAGTGGATCCCCCAAATGCGGCCTTATCCGAAGCCGGGAGACAAGAACTTCCGCAACAGCCCCGATGCCTCGTATGCCGTCACGTACATCGTTTATACGCTGAACAATTACAAATTATACAAGCTGCGCCCGGAATGGCTGCCGCAGGAGTACGCGTATCTGAAGGCCAACCTCGAGGCCAACATTGCGAAGAAGGACACGGAAACTCTCGGCGAATTCATGGACACGCTTCGTTCGTTCGGCGTGGATGAAAACGACCAAGGCATGCGCAACGGCGTGGAATTTCTGCTGGCACATCAGAATCCCGATGGCAGTTGGGGCAAGATGGAACAGTCCGATTCCTACGTGCGCTATCGCACCACCTGGACGGCGATGAACGGCATCATGCAGTACGAGTGGCGCGACGAAGGCGTGATTTTTCCAGAGGCCTTACGCCACATTCAGGCGAGTGAACAGCAGTAGCGCTCATCCGTGCCCCTGGTTTGTTGGAACCGCGCACTAACGGTTGCGGCCCGGGGAGCAGCATGCATCTTCTCACCGAGGCGCAACCGTAATGGAGCGGTCTCCGGCGGCCTCGCTACAGCGCGGCCGGATTGGCCCACGTGCCGCTGAAGAGAGTCTCTGAGAGTGGCTTTCGCTTGCGTGGTGCGAGTTCCGTCTTTTGCATCCCCTCGGGCAGCAAGGTGTGATCGCCTACATACCCCACGGCCACTGCGGCGCCCAAATCATAATCTTCGGGAATGTTGTAAGTAGAGCGAGCCTTGTCGCGGTCGAAGCCGCCCATGGCATGCGCGTGCATGCCCATGGATGAGGCTTGTATCATCAACGTGGCCAGCGCCATGCCCACATCGTGCATGGCATAACCGTTGGGTTTGTTGTTGTGTGCGAAGTTCTTACTGGTCACAGTGAGGAAGAGCACGGGGGCATTCTTGGCCCACGACTGGTTGAACTCAACCAGGCAGCCGAGCATCTTCTGATATTCTTCGATCTTATCTTTGGAGGCAACAATAAAGCGCCATGGCTCTTCGCCAAAACAGGACGCACTCCAGCTCGCTGCATCGAAGAGCGCGGTTAAATCATCTGATGTAACAGCACGATCGGAATAAGCCCGCGGGCTCCAACGGTGGCGGATCGCGTCGAGCATCCGCGCATGCCCGATGGCTAGTTTGTTGGCGGGATATTCCAAAGCTGTGGTTGAATCGTTCATAGGTGATTCGATGATAGCAACCGCTGATTGGGCTCAGAGGAAAACAAGTTGGAAACTACGATTGGAAAACCGAGAACAATAGGCCGCATTGTTGCCGCCATTGATGCCATGGAAGGCGCGGGGCTGCGCATTCGCCGTGCTTTTCCCACGCATGTGCTGCCGGATTTGGATCCGTTTCTGCTGCTCGATCATTTGGGCCCGATTCAGTTTCAGCCGGGTGAGGCAGTGGGCTTTCCTGACCATCCGCATCGCGGCTTTGAGACCGTAACTTATGTGCTGGAAGGCGAGATGCAGCATCGCGATTCTTTCGGGCATAGCGGCATACTTGGGCCGGGTTCGGTGCAGTGGATGACAGCCGGTTCGGGGCTGGTGCATTCGGAGATGCCAGGCGAATCGCTGAGGAAAAACGGCGGCACGCTGCATGGATTTCAATTGTGGGTGAACCTGCCGCGCGTGGACAAGATGACGCCGCCGCGCTATCAGGAATTCGCGGGCGAGAAGATTCCTGTGGCTGCAGCGGAGGGTGTTTCGGTGAAGGTCGTGGCTGGTGACGCGCTGGGGCAGAAGGGCGTGATAGAGACGAACATTCCCATCTCGTATCTTCACGTGACGCTGCAGGCGAAGGCCGCGTTCCGGCAGGTGCTGCCATCCTCGGCAAACGCCTTTGTCTATGTGATCAGCGGTGTGGGCGCGGCAGGCACGGGACTGGCTTCGTTTGAGGAAGGCTCGATGGTGATATTCAATAAAGACGGAGATTCTATCGAGATCAACAACCCCGCCGAACGGCCGCTCGAGTTTCTGTTGATCGCCGGTGAGCCCATTGGCGAGCCGGTAGTTCGGGCGGGCCCGTTTGTGATGAACACCAGGGAGGAGATTCTGCAAGCGTTTCACGACTATCAAAATGGCCTGATGGGCACCATCTGACAGCCCCTGGATTCGCAGCGGCAAATCAGTTAGATTGAAATCGATGCGAATTCCCAGTTTGATTCTTATCGGCCTGCTTGTAGCGGGCAGCGCTTCAGCGCAGACCAAGGACATTTCGGGCACCTGGGTGGCGAAGATGCAGTCGCCGATGGGTGAGTCGGAGGTCGTTTTTCGTTTGAAGGTCTCTGATGGCAAGATCACCGGCAGCCAGACGCTACCGTTCGGCGACTCGCCGATTGTGGATGGCAAGATCACCGGCGATGAATTTGAATTCACGGTGGAGACCGAATCGTTTGGGACGATCAGCAAGCGCACGTCGAAGGGGAAGATCGTTGGCGACACATTGTTGATCACCCCGGCGATGCCCGCGCCGCGTCAAGGTGGTCCTGGAGGCCCCGGTGGTCCCGGCGGCCCCGGTGGTCCTGGCGGCCCTGGAGGTCTGCCTCCTGGCGCAGGTCCTGGTGGCCCAGGCGGACCTGGAGGGCCCGGTGGTGGCGGTGGCGGCATGCGCGGCATGATGAATCGCGAGTTGACTGCGCGCCGCGGTACGCCTACGCCTTCCTTCCGCGCGCCTGCGGTGGACTACAAAACATTGCCTAAAGTAGAACTGCCGGCGATCAAAGCAATTCCACATAACGGCCTGGCAAAGACTCCGCCGATGGGCTGGAACAGCTGGAACAAATTCCGTACGAAGATCGACGATAAGACCGTCCGTGAGATCGCCGATGCGCTGGTCGCGTCGGGCATGAAGGACGCCGGTTATCTCTACATCAATATCGACGATGGATGGGAGGACAAGCGCGATGCGCAGGGCGTACTGCAGCCCAATCCGAACTTTCCGAATATGAAGGCGCTGGCCGACTATGTGCATTCGAAGGGCCTGAAATTGGGCATTTACTCTTCGCCTGGGCCGCGCACTTGCGGCGGTTACGAGGGTAGCTACGGGCACGAAGAGATCGACGCGAAGACGTGGGCCTCGTGGGGAATCGATTACCTGAAGTACGACTGGTGCAGTGCCTCGCGCGTGTGGAAAGACGAAGACATGCGCGCTGCCTATCAGCGCATGGGCGATGCGTTGCGCAAGACCGGCCGTCCGATTGTGTACAGCTTATGCCAGTACGGCCGCTCTGGCGTGGAAGAGTGGGGCCCGCTGGTGAGCGGCAATCTGTGGCGCACCACTGGGGATATTCGCGACCAGTACGATTCCATGGCGCGCATCGGTTTCAGTCAGAGCAAGCTCGCGCCGTTCGCCGCGCCCGGCCATTGGAACGATCCGGACATGCTGGAGATCGGCAACGGCGCGATGAAGCCGGATGAATATCGTACGCACTTCAGCCTATGGGCGCTGCTGGCCGCGCCATTGATCGCCGGTAATGACCTGCGTTCGATGACCGCCGAGACACGCGAGATTTTGACGAATCGTGAAGTGATCGCCGTGGATCAGGACAAGTTGGGCAAGGGCGGCAAGCAGGTCTCCGTTAGCGGCGATAAAGAGGTTTGGGCAAAGCCGCTCGACAAGGGCGCTGTGGCGGTGGGCCTGTTTAATCGCGGCTCGGAAGAGGCCGAGGTGTCGGTGAAATGGAGCGATCTGGAGCTGAAAGGCAAGCACAAGGTGCGCGATCTGTGGGCTCACGCAGACCGCGGTGCGGTGGCCGATGAGTTCACCGCGAAGGTTCCGGCGCACGGCGTGGTGATGATCCGGGTGGAGAAATAAGCTCCACGCGGCGGGGACTGGCCTCGTCTGTGTTGGAGAAGGAGATTGCAACATGCGTAACCTAGCATTGTCGTTCGTTCTTTTTGCCGCGGCTGGACTTGCTCAAGAGGCAAGTCAGACGCGCACCTTTTCATTCGATCCGGCGTGGACCAAGCAGCAGATGTTTGAGTTTACTACTGCGGTGCGGGCCATCAGCGACATCCGCACGCTGTTTGCAAATACGGAAAACCACACGCTTTCGCTGACCGCCAGCAGCCCACAAATCGCATTTGTGGAGTGGTTTTTCAAGGCGTTAGCCGACCATGCGTCGTCGGGCCAGGGTGCTGTCTCGAATGCCCTCAATTACGCCAGCACGGAGGGTGATATTGCGGCAAGGCTTGTTTTTCTAGTGGAGGTCAAGGAGGGAGCCCCGTTGAACAACGTCGCAGTGCAAGTGCGGCAGGCGACAGAAATCCGGCGTCTGTTTTCCCTGAATGGACCACGCGCCATCATTGTACGCGGGACCGATGAACAGATGAAGCAGGCCGACCAACTGATCAGGCAGCTGGATAAAAACTAGGGCTTCACATCGCAGCAAAACGTGGTCTGCTTGCCGTCCCAAATCATCACTCGGCCATTGTAATCGCCAGCGATCTGCAGCTTGCTGTCAAAGCTTGATGCTACCTTCGTCAGCAGCACTTCGGCCGGCGTGCTGGCAAGTTTGGCCTTGCCATCGCTGCCCCAAATGCGGATCATCTTATCGCGTCCCACGCTCACCACGCGGCCATCGGACATAAATTGCAAACTCAACACGCCTGAGGGAATCTTGCCATAGACCGTGCCCTTCGGCGTGGGCTTATGGGCGTTCGCAGTGGTCGATGTCGGCCAGCCTTCGCGCGCATCCCAGAGGATGAAGTTGCCGTCTTCGCCGCCCGATGCCAGCAACTGGCCATCGCCGCGCCAACTCAGAGACATGATGGCGTCCTTGTGTTCAGAAAGGCTCACCAGAATGCCGCCGGCCTTCGCTTCCCACAGATGGATGCCGCCGCTGCGGTCGCCCGTCGCCAAACGATTACCATCGGGACTGAACTCCAGCGCGGTGATCCAATCGGTGTGTTTCTTGATCTCGTAAAGCAGTTTGCCCGAGGCCACGTCGAAGGCCTTCACCACTTTGCCAGGACCACCCAGCGCGACGATCTTGCCATCGGACGTGAGGTCGGCCGCCATCACGATATCCATCTCATTGCCGACGGTGCCGATGCGCTTGCCCGTCTTCACGTCGAACAAAATTACTTTACCGGTTTGCACGCCGTAGCCGCCGCCGGCGAGCAGCGTAGAGCCGTCGCGGCTGAAGCGCAGGACGTAGGGAATGCCTTCTGGGAAGGGAAGCACGCCCACCTGCTGGCGCTTCTCGATGTCGAACAGGCGGATGCTTTCATGGTCGGCGACTGCAACCAGCGGCGCCCATGGACTGGCTGCAAGCGCTGTAATGGGCAGCGCGTGAACCTTGGTGATCGGAGGCACAGCAGGCAGTTCGCCAGGCATCGCTGGTGCACCGGCGGGTTTGTTCAGCGACGAACCCTTATAGTCCATCGAAGGTCCCGTCACCACCACGGCTATGCTCTTCGCATTCTCGAGCGCGCCGAACTGAATCCAATCCTTGATGATGTTGATCTCGGCGTCTGGAATCTTGCCTCCGCCAAGCGGCATGCGCGGAATGCCAGTGCCTTCGTGGGCCACAGCAAGATACAAAGTGCTGCCCGACGGCCGCCCAGCCTTCACAATCTCTCCCGATCCGCCGCCCTTCATCAGACCTGCGAATGATTCCAGGTTGAGACCGGACTTCATTTCGCTTGTGTTATGACAGGCAAAGCAGCGGCGGCGGAAGATGGGCTTTACGTCGTCATCGTAGGTCAGCTTCTTGTCACCCTGGGCGGCCAGGGGCAGCGCAAAGATTACCAGCAGTGCATATCGCATGGGATTAATGATTAAATGCGAATTCCGTCGAATTGAGCAGCGCCCAGAAGATATCTTCATAGGTCTTGCGGTCCGCTTCGTGGCCCGTGGTGAGGGCGATCATCTTCTTCATTTCCGATTCCGTGGGCTTGCGCGACATGGATCGGATATACATGTTCTCAATGATCTCTTCCGGCTTCTTCTTGGCCGTCAACATGTCCTGCACCACCGTGCTGCGGGCGAGCTTGGTTTCGATTGTGTCGCCATTTACCAGATGCAAAGCCTGAGCGAACGTTGGCTCCAGCCGCGTCTCCGATGCATTCACGGTTTCGCGCCCCGTCATTCCGAACGTCTTCAGGAAGTAGTGATTGCTCTTGCGGCCGCCCTCATATAACTGCGTCGCGCGGAAACCAGTTGGGAACTGTCCGAACGGAGTAACCGTGCTGGTGGCTTGTGAAATCGCGTCGAGGAAGATGTCCGCGCGCAGACGGCGCAATGGGGCGTGCGAGAACTGCGTATCGTCGTCCTTGTTGCTGCTGTTGGTGGCCGCCGAAAGCTGGTAGGTGCGCGACGCACAGACGTCGCGGATCAGCTTGCGCATGTCGAAGTTGTAAGCTACAAGGCGCTTGCCCAACTCTGCCATCAACTCCTTGTTGCTCGGCGGATTGCTGATGCGCACATCGTCCACCGGCTCTACAATGCCACGCCCAAAGAAGCTCTGCCATACGCGATTGGCCATGTTTTCGCGGAACAGGACGTTGTCTTTCGAGGTCAGCCATTCGGCCAGCGCCACACGCGGATCTTTGCCCTTCACGTCCGGCGCGTCGCCGCCCAGATAACGCGCAGGCACCGGATGCTCGTCCAGCAGGTGCTTGGCGGGCGCGGCATTCGGGTCATCGTAAATGAAGACTTCGCGCGCCTCAGAGGCCACCTTGCGCTTCACGCCGGTGAAGAAGCTGACGAAACCGTAATAGTCCTCCATCGTCCAGCGGTCGAACGGATGGTTATGGCAAGCCGAGCATTGGATGCGGATGCCCGTGAACAGCTGCGCAATGTCCTGCGCCACGGCTGCGGGGTCGTAGCGGCCCGAAGGCAGCATGGTGTAGAGATTCACAGGAGCGTCATTGAAGTTGCTGCCCGTGCTCGCCACTTGAATCTTCACAAACTGATCGAGCGGCGTGTTCTTCTTCATCTGCTCGCGGATCCACTGATAGTAGGTGTAAGCCGCTTTGCGGTCGCCGCCGTTGGTGCTGGTGTTGTTTTCGCCTATGACCTTCAGATTTTCAGACCACTTCGCAGCCCACAGGTCGGCGAACTCGTCGCGCTCCATCAACTCGTTGACGAGCTTGGCGCGATCGGGATTCTTCAGGAACTTTTCGTATTCGGCAACGGTCGGCGGCAGGCCGATTAGATCGAGATATACGCGGCGGAGATACTGCTCATCGCTGGCCACGCCGCTGGGAATGATGCGCAATTTTTCCAGCTTCGTATTAACCAGTTCGTCAATGTAATTGTTGGTGGGAACCTTGGGGAACTTGAACTTCGCGTCGTTCGGCAGCACAATGATTTCGGTGCCCATTGTGAACCGTGCAAAGCGCGCAAAAATGTACGTGTCGCCGCGTTTGCCTGCGGTGATCAACCCGTCGTCACTGATGTCGGCCGTGTTCTTGTTGTTGGTCATGAAGATGGCCAACCTGGTGACATCGCGCGTGGTGCCGTCGGAATACTTTGCCATCACATGCAGATCTTTGGTGGTCTCTTTGCCTGCGAAAACGTACTTGTCGGGCACAAGATTGATGCCGGTCACGGTAGGAACGTTATCTGCGTCATCCGGTGCGCCTGCCTGGATCCAGCGCAGCAGCGTCTGGTAATTTTCGCTGTCCGGTTTGAAGCGCCGTCCGCCGGAGTGCGGCACTTTTCCAATGGCCTTCTGCAGCACCAGACTGCGTTCGGGCACTGCCACGTCGATGCGGCGGCCAACCATCTGCTGCGTCAACCGATAATAGTCCCCAGCCGGATCGCTGCTGAACAGCGACAAGCGGAAGCCGTCTTTGCCGCTGGCCGCGCCATGACACCCGCCGCTGTTGCAACCGGCGCGGAAGAACACTGGCATCACGTCAAGCCGGAAGCTGACGGGCCGTTGCGGTTCGAGCTTGGCCGGGGCCTTTGACTTCGAGACCTTCGGCTCCTTGGGAGTTTTAGCGGCCTGCAGCATCGATGTTGCCGATGCCGCTGCCAATAAGACGACGAGTGCTCTACGCATGGTTTTCCTTATCGCGCCGACGCCGCTGTGGTGCGCGCCGGGTCAATCCTCAAAAGTCCGGAACCGGTCTGCTGGCGGACGCTCTGTCCGTTTTCGTTGACCGTTACTTCGCAAAAAATCTCTTTGTACAAGCCTGTCAGCGCATCCGCGTCGGCTTCGATCTGGAAGACTACCTGCTTGTCCTTCGCCGTGATCTGCGGTGCGGGCTCAACCATTTTGATGCCCTTCGGCAGGCGCTTCAGTACAGCCGTTGCCGTGCCTGGGAAGGCCTTGTTCTGCGTCAGAGTGCCTACGATCACACCCTTCTGCCCCTTTTCCACCGCTGCGCGCTTCAAGTCAACAGAGAGGTATGGCTCAGACAATTTCAGCGCAACAAACTTCGACGACACACGGATGCGGCCGACGCCGCTGAAGCTGTCGCCACCCTTGGCCGTGGTCGCATTCATCGCGATCTGGAACGTGCCGGCCGGAGCCTTCGGGCCGGCGCTGATCTTGAACACCGCTTCGTCTTTATCGGCCGGAATGGTGCGTGCAGATTCCTTCGACACACCAGTCGGCAGCCAGTCTGGCTGAATTTCGATCGGGTCTTTGAAATCGCCGTGGCGAATAACTTTAACTTTCAATTCCAACTCACCATTTTGTGCCAGCGGAATTTGCGGCTGTTCCAGTTCGATGTGGAACGGAGCGGGCTGCGTCACCGCCATCGCATACTTTTCCATCCACAAAAAATGCCACGCCAGTTGATTGCCCTTGTTCACCAGCGCCGCTCCCTGGCGCGATCCGGTTTCGAGCTTCACCGTAGGTTCCACTGCCTTGGCTCGCAATTCGATGAAGGCTGCCTGCAGTTCGGCTCCCGGTTCGGCTACAAACTGCACGGGCATGCGCATGGTGGCTTTGGGGAAGCGCGGCGCAATCATCTTGATGCCTTGGGGCAGGCCAACGGCTTCGAGTTCCACTTCGCCCTTGTAATTGTTGCCCACGCCCTGCGCCAGTTGCACGTCCACGGTCCACTGATTGCCCTGCGGAACGATTAAACCGACCTGACGCGGAATCTGATAGCCGTCGGAGTTTGAGATGTGGGTGTAGAGCGTATCTTTCACTGGCTCCAACTCCACGCGATAAACGTAATCCTTGCCGCCCTTGCCGCGCGATTCTTCCACGCCCAGGATGTAATCGCCATCGGCGCCTGGTTTGAAAACAGTGATGGGGTCGAGCATGTCCTTCACGTACCATGTCCCGCGGTTGGAAACATATCCCAGGTCGGCCAGTTTCGAATCGTCGGCTTCCAGTGCGTTCTTGTTGCTGCTCGAAGGGCGAACCCAGATTTTCGGATCCATTGGAGAACCAAGCGACCGCGAATACACGCGGATCTTATAGCTTTCACCCTTCTTGCCCCAGAAGTAGAAGCGGTCCACTTCGCCCGGCTGTGAGATGGTGCCGTTCATGGCGATCGGCGCTTGTGCAATGCGCAGGTCGCCTTCGAAGACGTTCGGGTAGGAAACAATTCGCAACCTGTTGGGCGAAGGCGCATCCTGACTGAAAAATGCGAAATCGCCGGGCTGCTTAGGCAGCGTGACCTGTTCAGTGCGTTCACCGGCGGGATCGCCAAGCACTCGCACGTTCAAAGTCTCGCCAACCTGTCCGCCGGCCGGGAACACGGCTGTGGGGCGAGAGAAGTTGCCGATATGCGCCCGGTAGTACGCCAGCCGCGCGGGCGCGAACAACTGCTGCGAAATCTCTACGAAGTAGCTGCCCTTTTTCGGAGCCGCGATGGAAAGCATGGGGTCCTGCACGAACAGCGCGGAATCATCGGACTTGGCCAGTTCCTTGCCATCGGCATCGAGGATACGTGCCATCAGGTCAACGTCGCCGCCGATGTGCTGCGTACCCAGGCGGACCGCTTCCACTTCCACGGAGATGCGCTGGCCCTGTTCCACGTCCACGCGATAGATGTCTTTGTCTGCTTCGGCACCAGGCTGTATCTGACCGTTGATAGTGGTGTTTAGCTTCACCAGCTGCGCTTTTTCGATCGTGTCGTTATCGCCGGTCTTCTTTTCCGTCTCTTCCACGGTCGGGAATTTAGTGACCCAAAACGTGATCGCCTCGCTCAGCGCCGTGCCTGTGCGCAGCCGCAGAATGTGTTCGCCGGGAGCGCAATCCGGGGCAATCTCAAACGTGGCCTTCACTTCTTCCGTGGACCTGCGCCTGCCGGTCTTTGTGTCCCCTTGCACAATATTGACGGCCTTGATACCCGGAGTATAGAACACGATCTCGCGCGGATCCTGCATAGACTGGCCGTTGATGACAACGTCGACTTTGGTGCCGACGCTCCCGCCACGTGGAAGCAGATACTCCACCATGTGTTGTTCGGCGTGGAGAGTTAGCGTTACCGCTGCCAGCAAAACCAGTAGGGCGCGTGACTTCATGTTTAGTTCCTCTACGAAGAGTTATAGATTATGCGATCAAACCCTGGACGGGTTTACCACCGCGAACGATGTCGATGGGGCGGTTGCCCGGAGCCATCAACCGGTCGTCGGCATCGATGCCAAGTTGCTTGTAAACGGTGCAAAGCAGATCTTCCACGCTGACCGCATCGTTGGCCGGTTCGGCCGAGATCGCGTCGGACGCGCCGTGGATATAGCCGCGCTTGAAGCCGCCACCGGCGATGGCCTGTGAATAGACGCGCGCCCAGTGGTCGCGGCCGGCGTCGGTATTGATCTTCGGGGTACGGCCGAATTCGCTGGTGGTGATGACGATGGTGGAATCGAGCAAGCCGCGCTGATCCAGGTCGGTGATGAGCGCTGCGTAGGCCTGGTCGAAGGCAGGCATGCCGCCGTCGAACGATTCTTTGATCCGAATGTGATTGTCCCAACCGGCGGAGCCGCTGTACATGACGGTTACGAAACGCACGCCGGCTTCCACCAAACGGCGGGCCAGCATCAAGCGCTTGCCGATGCCGAAGGGTTGACCATTGCGCGGATTGTTCATGTCGCCATACAGTTTGATCATTGACTCCGGCTCGCCGTCCAGCGAGAAAGCCTTGCGCGCCTTGTCGGAACTGATCAGATTGTACGCCTGCTTGTAGAACTCGCCCATCGTATCCATTTCGGCGGGGTTGGCTTCGGCGGTGCGGAAGTGATCTTCCACTGCTTCGCGGGCGCTGCGGCGGCGGTCAAAACGCTCGTCGGTAACGCCTTTGGGCAGGCTGATATCGCGCACCTGGAAGCTCTTCTGGCCGGGGTCTGCGCCCAGTTCGAACGCTCCATATTTGGAACTCAAATAGCCTGTGCCGCCTTGCACCGGCACATTGGGTACGCCAAGGTACGCAGGCAGGCTGTTCTTCGGTCCGAATTCGTGGGCCACCACCGCGCCGATGCTGGGGTGCTGGATAGCGGCTGAGGGCAGATAGCCTGTCAGCATGTGATACGTGGCGATGTTGTGATCGGGGATGCGTCCGGTGACCGAGCGAACCACCGAGATCTTGTCGGCGATAGCAGCGGTCTTGGAGAGGTTTTCGCTGAAAACAACGCCGGGGATTTTCGTTTTGACGACGCCCAGCGGTCCGCGGTATTCCAGCGGTGCTTCGGGCTTGGGATCCCACGATTCCTGTTGCGCCATGCCGCCAGGAAAGATGATTTGAATGACGCTCTTTGCTTTGCCTTCAGCCCGCTTACCCGCCATCGCTTCCGTGCGAACTTCGTTGGCCAGCAGATCGGCCGTGGTGAGGCCGAAACCGCCCAAAATACCGGCGTGAATGAAGCTGCGGCGACCGAAAGCGGTCGGGAAAACGGGTCCTTTGCAAAGGTCTTTCATGGTCATCCCCTCTATAGGCACTATGCTGTCGCTTAATAGATGCTACAACATTATACTTTAGTTTACCGCGCAAAACGGAACGTAGGCGCTTCGCGCCCTGTCCTCTGCGCTCAAGCCGACGTTACGCATGCGAATTGTCCGATTTCCTCGCACAATGTAACATCGGCATAAGCGTTCCAACCCAGCAGCGTGAAAAAGTTGCGAAGTTTATGAACAGTCTTTAATTAAAGATCAGATATGGTACATCGGCTCGCTGGGCTCCTGGGCGGCGCGAGCATCATCCACTCTGGCGCAGGCGCTGGCTAAGGTAATGTTGTCCAGAATCCCCGCCGTTGCGTCGCGGACTTCCCGCATGATTAGCTTGGTTTCGCAATAGCGGTCGTCTACGCACTCGTCACATTTGCGATATGCGGACTCGCTGGCGCAGGGCAGCGGCGCAAGCGGACCTTCCATGGACCGGATCACGCTGCCGATGGTGACGGTTGAAGGGTCCTTCGACAACATGTATCCGCCGCCCTTGCCTTTTTTGCTCTGCACCAGGCCGTGTTGCTTCAAAGTGAGCAGGATCTGTTCGAGAAACTGCTGCGGAATCTTCTCTTCCTCAGACATTTTGGCGATCAGCACGGGGCCCTGGCCGAAGCGGCGCGTCAAGGCATAGAGCGCGCGCAAGCTGTACTGGGTTTTCTTGGAGAGTGTCCGCATGTTCGTGTTGGCACTATTTTCCCATGGATTACCTTACTGCCGATGGAATGCCGGTTATTATGCAGGCACTCCAAACTCGTCGTACCCAATAATCTCGTCAGGCGCGCGTGGATCGAGATCCGGTTGCGAGGCAACACGATCGGCGATTTCGAGTACCCGCGCAACAACCTGTTCCTGCTTTGCCTGCGCGTCTTCAACCAAATGAGCCGAACATGGCCCAGCGTTGCATGAGACTTTGCAGGCGGATGTGTGCGGCTCCTCACGCGCCGTGTTCAGGATCGCCATAATCATTCCATTTTATGTTCTTCGGATGGCTTGTGTCGTGGACATTTAAGATCGCCACTACCCCTCAAAACGACAACTTCATAGCCACCTGCAACGCACGGTTATCGACCGAAGTAGCCCCGATGTGCCCGATGGTGCTGGGGGAAGACAAACTGGCGCTAGGATTTCCGAAGCTGGGGTGGTTTGGCACGTTGAACGCCTCAAAGCGAATGTTCAGTTTGTACCTTTCGCGTACTACTACATCCTTCACGATTCCGGCGTCGATCTTGATCATGCCGGGTCCGAACAGCACGTTGCGTGCGCTGTTGCCGAAAGTGAACGGCGCAGGCAGTTTGAACGCTGTGGCGCTGAACCACTTACTGATGTTCGCTCCGTCGACGTTCGGGCTGATGCCGGTAGCATCGGCACGCGTGGCGTACCAGCCGGCCTGCGATGGCGTGAACGTTACACTGAACGGAAGACCTGAACGGAACGTGGCAATGCTCGAAAGATTCCACCCGCCGATCAAGCCCTTCAAGAAGCCGTGCACAGGAAAAAGTGTTTTGCCAAAGGGCAGAGGATAGGTCGCCGAGGTATTGAACACCAGTTGCCGCACGCCTTCGCTGTTGCCGCGGTCGGCCGCTGCGTTATACGGGTTCTGCGGCGAGGCGCTCACGGGCACGTTGTCGATCGCTTTGTTCCAGGTGAAGTTCGACATCACGTACAGCCCTGACGGCAGGCGGCGAGTAAGTTCGGCTTGCAGTTGATTGGTGAAGGCGTTGCCGTTGGTATCGAGCGTGGAGATATCGGCAAAGGGCTGGTACGGACGGTTGGATTGAATGGTGCCCGCCTTTTGCACGATGGGCAGATTGCGGTTGTAGTTGTACCAAGGGGCGCGCGTCGCTTTGTTGCCCAGATAAGTCACACGCAGCCCGAGGTTGCGCAGCAACTGCCGTTCGATAGTCAGGTTCCATTGCTGCGATTGCGAGTTGCGCAACTGCCGGTTTACGGCAGTCAGGCTGGGGTTGGCCGACACGGCTCCGCCGCCGGAGGGGAACGGATTCGCCAGTGTCAGCGACGGTGTATTCCCCGCCGCAGCCTCGAATGTTTCACGCAGGAAGAAAGGCGAATTGCTCCACGAGATCTGGCGCAGTCCAATGTAGGCCGGAATCGAACCAACGTAAATGCCATAGCCGCCGCGGAGGACGGTTTTTGCATCGTTGAACGGACGGAAGGCGAAACCGAAGCGCGGCTCGAAGTTGCCGCGGTCGGCGAGAATCACATCCTGCCCCCATCCGTTCTTCTCTGAAGGCGTGAAGGGGTATGCCGCCAGTAACTGGGGAATCGCCAGGCGCGGCAGTTGTCCGTCCACCGAGCGCACAATCAGCTTGCCGTTTGAAAAATCGAAGTTCGACCAGGAATCGTCACGCTCGTGCATCTGCGTTTGCTTGTACCAGCGCACGCCAATGTTCAAGGTGAGTCGGGACGACACGCGCCAGTCGTCCTGGAAATAGGCGTTGTACTGCTGTTGCGTAAGCAGGTTGACCAGGGTGGGCGTGTCGCGAGCCGTTGCTACGGGATACCCCAGCAGAAAGTCTCCGAAGCCATTGCCGGTATAGCGGGCGTTGAAGGTGAATGACCCCAGGCCGTTGCCGCTGGCCGGACTTGCGCCAAAGCCAATCACCGTAGGGTTGCTGGAAATTCGCGTGAAATCGGCCTGGATTCCGGCCTTCAACGTATGGTGGCCGCGGATGAAGGTGTAGTTGTCAGCCAACGATGTCGTGATCTGTGGCGAGCGCTCAGAGCCGCCGTAGTCACCGATGGTCGAATAGCCCGTGATGGTAACGAAGGGCAAGCCGCCTACCGGAAGCGGCCCGAACAACTGCGGAAAGATGGTGCGCGGATCGAAATTGGCGTTCTGTCCCAATCGTTCGCTGGCATGGCTGAAGTAACTGAGCCGCAATTCGTTGATGGCCTGGTGCGGCATGGTGCGCGTCCAGGTGGTGGCGGCGCTCTTTGTAATATAGCCACCGTTTTCCCAATTACCGTAATTGGCTGGGGTGCCGCGGGTGATGAAGTATGGGTCGCCAATGGAGTAGTTCGTGGTCAGCGAAAGCGCATCTCGCTGTGTCGCCTTGTAATCCACCTTGACGCTATAGCGGCTGACGTCGAACCGATTGACGACGTTGCCGTTGTAATTGAACGCCCCGGTGGAATTCGGTACAGGATAGAATGCCAGCAATTTCTGCGTGCGGGGGTCGATCCGCGATGCAGGGATTTGATTGCTTGGGAAAGCCACGCCGGAGAGCGGGTCCTTAATTGTTGTGCGGCCGAAGTCACCGGAGCGCACCGCCAGCGTGGGGACATTTAGACTGGGCGGCCGGCCCGTGCGTTGAAACAGTCCTTCATAGCTCGCGAAGAAAAACAGTTTGTTCCTAACGATGGGGCCGTTACCGGTAGCGCCGAACTCATTTCGGTTAAATTGCGGCTTCGGCTGATTTTCGGCAAAGAAGTTTTTCGCTGTCATCGCGCGGTTGCGATTGAACTCGTACATTGAGGCGTGAAACGAATTCGAACCGGAGCGGCTGATCATCGAAATCGCGGCCGAGCCGCCATGCTCGGCGCGGGCGTTGTTCGATTCCACCCGCACCTCCTGCACGGTATCCACTGAGGGTGTGGTGGTCAACTTCGTGGAGTAGGAATAGGCCGCGCCACCGTTGCCGGCATCGTTGAAGCCCACGCCATCCACATTGTAACTGTTGCCTCCCCAGTAGAGGCTCCCGCCGAGGCGCGGATTGCTGGCACTGTCGGAAGTGTAGCCGGCCGTGAGTTGGACCAGCGCGTCGAGCGTGCGGCCATCGAGAGGGAGGTTTTGCACTGCATGCTGATCGACCACGGAGGCGATCGAAGACGACTCGGAGTTGATCACCGGGGTATCCGCCGTCACGGTGACGCTTTGTTCCACCATGCCTGGTTGAAGCTTCACATCCTGCCGCACGGTTTCTTCCAGCAGCAATTGAATACGCTGCACCTTCGCTTTGTGGAAACCCTCTGCCTGCGTCAGCAACGTGTAAGTGGCCGAGGGAAGATTCGGGAAGGTGTACCCGCCAGAGTTGTCCGAGCGCGACTCTGTGGAGAAGCCGGTGCCTTCATTGGTCAAAGTGAGCTTCGCGCCGGCAACAGCCAGGCCGCTGGAATCGGTAACGGTTCCAAGAACAGTGCCGGTGGTGTTTTGACCTTGCAACAGGGAAGGGCAGACTAATAGTGCAGCAAGCAAGAAACGCATGTGGCCTCCACAGGATTTGACCGATTATAGCGAACCGCGTAGAGAATATGTACAGTGGAGACATGAGATATTTAGCTCTTGTTCTAACCCTCGCCGCCAGTTGTTCCGCGGAAATCGTAAAGGATCGAATTCCTGAACGCTTTATTCCCGCCGCTTACGAAACGCAACGTATGGAAGGCTTGCTCGGCGAGCGCATGCGCGTCAATCTGGAAGGCCGTCTGCTGCACGTGGATGAGTCGCGATTGTTGAAAGGCTTCGTGAACCCGCCCGGAGAACAGGATTGGATTGGTGAGCATGTGGGCAAGTATCTCGACGCCGCCTGCAACACCTGGCGCTACACGCGCGATCCGCGTTTGAAGACCCAGATGGACCGCATCGCTGCCGCGCTGATTGCCGCGCAGCGAGCCGATGGTTATCTAGGCACCTATGTAGACGCCAAGCGCTGGACCAGTTGGGACGTCTGGGTGCACAAATATGATCTGATCGGCCTGCTGAACTATTACCAGACGACTGGCGACAAGCAAGCATTGGAGGCGTCCCGGCATATTGGCGACCTGCTCGCTCGCACGTTCGGAACTGAGCCCGGCCAACGCGATATTATCGCCGCAAGCACGCATGTCGGTATGGCTGCCAGCAGTGTGTTGGAGCCGATGGTGACGCTCTACCGGATGACCGGGGAAAAACGCTATCTGGATTTCTGCTGGTACATTGTTCATTCCTGGGACCAGCCCAAAGGGCCTAAAGTATTGGCCACGCTGCGTGCGACGGGTAGCGTGTTCAAGACTGCCAACGCCAAGGCCTATGAGATGATGTCGGACCTTGTCGGCGTCGTCGAGTTGTATAAGGTGACTGGCGATGCATCGCTGTTGCGGCCGGTGGTTGCGGCTTGGCACGATGTGCGCGACAAGCGTCTCTACATCACGGGAACTACGAGCTCGAAGGAACACTTCTTGGACGATAAGGTATTGCCGGCGGACGACAAGGATAGCGTCGGCGAAGGCTGTGTGACCGTCACCTGGTTACAGCTTACTTGGCGATTGTTCAAGCTGACCGGTGAAGCCGAATATGCCGAGGAGTTGGAACGCTCGGTCTACAATCAGCTGCTGGGCGCGCAGGATCCACACAACGGCAACATCTGCTACTTCACACCCATGAATGGCAAGAAGAAGCCCACGCCGGGAATCAATTGCTGCGTGTCGAGCGAGCCGCGCGGAATATCCATGATTCCCCAGCTTTCCTGGGGCGCGACGGAAAAAGGACCGTCCGTGCTGCTCTATAACGAAGGAGAATTCAAGACCACGTTCGGCGCACTTTCAGTTTCCACCACGTATCCACGAGAAGGCAGCGTAAAGATTGCGGTGAAGGAGACCAATGGAAAACGCTATGCACTGCAGTTGCGGGTTCCCAAGTGGACCACCAGCTACACAGCCACCATCGGCAAGCAGAAGCTGACCGGTGCGCCGGGTACGATGCTTTCCATCGATCGCAAGTGGAAGGCCGGCGATACGATTGAAGTGAAGATGGACATGTCGGTGCAAGTGATCCCCGGCGGCAAGAGCTATCCGGACGCAGTCGCGGTCCAGCGTGGTCCGCAAGTGCTGGCGGCGGAAGATTCGTTGAACCCCCAACCGGCCGCGTGGCGCAATGCCGCGTTGAAAGAATCTGCCCCGCCCGCAGGTTGGACTGGCAAACAAATCTACTCCGCGGGCCCGCTGACGCTCATTCCGTTCAGCGATGCGATGAGTATGAAGGTGTGGATCGCAAAGCAATAACGGTGGGCAACTTGTCCGCCGTAGCCTTGGCGAAGGCGGATCCGCCTGTCCTTTCAGCTCCGATGACGTACAATTCACAAGTAGGGAGACTCTCTTCATTGCACCAATCAGGCCGCCACTTTTTGCAAATCCCAGGCCCTTCGAACACGCCCGATCGCATACTGCGAGCGATGGACAGGCCCGTCATTGACCATCGCAGCGCCGAATTCGGTGAACTCGGCAAGTGCTGCTTGGACGGCATGCAGCGCGTTTTTCAAACGACGCATCCAGTGGTGATCTATCCGTCCTCAGGCACAGGCGCGTGGGAGGCGGCGCTGGTCAACACGCTCAGCCCCGGGGATCGCGTGCTGGCCTACAACGCTGGGCAGTTCGCCACGCAATGGGCCAAAGTCGCCCATCATCTAGACCTGCGGGCGGACCTGATCAATGGCGACTGGCGTCATGGCGTGGACGCAGCCCGCATCGAAGAACGATTGGTTGCCGACTCAGCACACGAGATCAAAGCCGTGATGGTGGTGCACAACGAAACGTCGACCGGCGTTACCAGCAACATCGCAGCCGTGCGCCGTGCCATGGACCAGGCGCGGCACCCGGCGCTGCTGATGGTGGACGTGATCTCATCCATCGGCTCGATGGAATACAGCCACGAAGCCTTAGGCGTCGATGTCACCGTGGGCGCATCGCAAAAGGGGCTGATGATGCCCCCTGGCCTTGGCTTCAACGCCATTGGTCCGAAAGCGCTGGAAGCCTCAAAGCACTCGGAAATGCCGAAAAGCTATTGGCGTTGGGACGATATGCTTGTCCACAACGCCCGCGGATTTTTCACCTATACGCCGGCAACAAATCTCTTGTTCGGTCTACGCGAAGCGCTCAATATGCTGTTTGAAGAGGGCCTGCCGCAGGTGTTCCTCCGTCATGATAAACTCGCCGAAGCCACACGGCGTGCCGTGAGAGCCTGGGGACTGGAGATCTTCGCACGGAATCCGGCCGAGTACAGCAGCGTACTGACCGCAGTGCTGATGCCCGAAGGCTTTGCCGAAACGGCGCTACGCGACGTGATTTTGAAAAAGTTCAACATGTCGCTAGGTGCGGGCCTGGGCAAGATTGCGGGACGCGTATTCCGCATCGGGCACCTGGGCGACTTCAACGAGTTGATGCTCGCCGGCACTCTATCGGGCGTCGAGATGGGCTTGGAACTGGCAGGCGTGCCGCACAATCAAGGTGGCGTGACGGCGGCGCTGGCCTACCTGACCGAACAAAATCGAGCATAAGGGGGAATCGAGAAAATGAGTGAATCAATCGTCGTCACCGGTCCGGTGACAGAGGCATATAGCGAGATACTCACGCTGGAGGCGCTGGAATTCGTAGCTTCCCTGGCGCGTAGATTCGAAGTGCGCAGGCAGGAGTTGTTGGCTCGCCGCAAAGTCCGCCAGGCGGCGATCGATGCGGGCCGCTTCCCTGACTTCCTGCCCGACACGGCGGAGATCCGCGCCGGCGATTGGAAGGTCGCGCCAATACCGGCCGATCTGCAGGACCGCCGCGTGGAGATCACCGGGCCAGTCGAGCGCAAGATGATCATCAACGCGCTCAACTCCGGCGCCAACATGTTCATGGCCGATCTGGAAGATTCCAACTCGCCCACCTGGAGCAACACCATCGAAGGGCAGATCAATCTGCGCGATGCGATCCGCCGCACTATCACCTTCGAGAACCCCGACGGCAAAAAGTATCAGCTGAAAGAGAAGACTGCCGTGTTGATTGTGCGCCCGCGCGGCTGGCACCTCAATGAAAAGCACGTGCTGGTGGATGACGTTCCGATTTCCGGTTCGCTGTTCGACTTCGGTCTGTATTTCTTCCACAACGCCAAAGAATTGCTGGCGCGCGGCTCCGGTCCGTATTTTTATCTGCCGAAGATGGAAAGCCATCTCGAAGCCCGCTTGTGGAATGACGTGTTCACCTTCGCGCAGAAAGCACTCGGCGTGCCGCACGGCAGCATTCGCGCGACTGTGCTGATCGAAACAATTCTCGGCGCGTTTGAAATGGACGAGATTCTTTACGAATTGCGCGACCACTCGGCCGGCCTCAATTGCGGGCGCTGGGATTACATTTTCAGCTTCATCAAAAAGTTCCGCAATCGAGCCGATTTTCTATTGGCCGATCGTGCGCAAGTTACGATGGAGCGGCACTTCCTGGCCTCGTACGTGCGGCTCCTGATCAAGACCTGCCATCGCCGCGGCATTCACGCCATGGGCGGCATGGCTGCCCAGATTCCCATCAAGAACGACCCCGAAGCGAACGAGCGCGCTCTCGATAAAGTGAGGCAGGATAAGCTGCGTGAAGTGCGCGCTGGCCACGATGGAACGTGGGTTGCGCATCCTGGGTTGGTGCCAGTCGCCAAAGAAGTTTTCGATGCGCACATGCCGACGCCGAACCAATTGGGTGCGGGGCGCGATACACCGGATGTGACTGCGGCCGATCTTCTGGCCGTGGCTTCGGGTGATATCACCGAAGCTGGGTTGCGGTTGAACATCAACGTCGGCATTCAGTATGTGGAAGCCTGGCTTGGCGGCAACGGCTGCGTGCCCATCAACAACCTGATGGAAGACGCGGCGACGGCGGAGATCTCGCGCGCGCAGGCCTGGCAATGCGTGAAGCATGGCGCGATTCTGACCGACGGCCGCAAAGTAACGCCCGAACTGGTGACCGAAGTGATTGCCGAAGAGCTGGCAAAGCTGCGCGCATCGCTCGGCGCAGCGCGCTACGATGGCGGGCATTTCAACAAGGCCGGCGAGTTGTTCCGCCAGATGATTGTGGAGAAGGATTTCGTCGAATTCTTGACTCTGACCGCCGGCGAATATATCGACTAACCCCAATCAAGAGTACATTGGAAGTATGAGTCTGGTGCAACTATCGCCCGCTTCCGCCGGGGTGGATATGAGTGCGTTTCAGCGCGAGCTGGAATCGCGCATCGAAGGCGAAGTCCATTTTGACGTTGTCCACCGCGCGCTGTACTCGACAGACGCCAGCGTGTACCAGCAGCATCCGCTGGGCGTTGTGATCGTCCGCAGCCGCGAAGACATCCTCGCCGCAATCGAGATCTGCCGCCACTACCGCTGCCCCATCACCATGCGTGGGGGCGGCACCTCGCAAGGCGGCCAGGCCATCGGTCCGGGGCTGCTGCTCGATACTTCCAAGTATTTCAATCAGGTCATCGATGCCAATGCACAGGAGCGTTGGGTGCGCGTGCAGCCGGGCATTGTGCTTGATGAACTGAATGCCCAACTGGCTCCGTTGGGTCTCCGTTTTGCTCCTGACATCTCCACCGCCAGCCGCGCGACGATTGGCGGCATGATGGCCAACAATTCCAGCGGCGCGCGCAGCGTGATTTACGGCAAGACGATCGATCATGTGCTGGAACAGACAGTTGCGCTCACCGATGGAAGCGTCGTCGAATTCCGGGAGATCGATCGCGCCGATGTCCCCGTGGACGATTCGCTCGAAGCCGCCTGTTACAAAAAAGTGCTTGGCCTGGCGAATCAGCACGCTGCCGAAATTGACTTCCGGTTTCCGAAGGTCATGCGCCGCGTGGGCGGCTACAATCTGAACGAGTTCACCGATCAGGAAAAGCCGGTCAATCTCGCGAAGATGATGGTTGGATCCGAAGGGACTTTGGGTATTGTGCTTGAGGCCAAATT
Organism: uncultured Acidobacteriia bacterium; assembly: GCA_903881085.1. Taxonomy (GTDB): domain Bacteria; phylum Acidobacteriota; class Terriglobia; order Bryobacterales; family Bryobacteraceae; genus CAIRSA01. Next base: position 23,971 of record CAIRSA010000348.1, on the reverse strand, counting down.
GCAACTGGTGCTGTTGCCCAAAGCCAAAGCCGTAATGGTCGTGATGTTTTCCGATCTGCTCGATTCGCTCGCCGCAATTCCTCTCATCTTGAAGCACGATCCTTCGGCGGTGGAGGTAATGGATAAATCCATTCTCGATCATACACGCCAGAATGTCGCGCTCGACCGCATTCGCACCAAGTACATTGACGGCGACCCTGCCTCCACGCTGTGCATTGAATTCTACGCCGATCAGAAGGAAAAGCTCCCGCCCCGGTTGGCCGCGCTGGAAGCCGATCTGCGCGAGCACGGCTATGGATATGCCTACCGCACGGAGACCGACCCTGCCGCGCAGCAGCGCATCTGGAGCCTGCGCGAGGCATCGCTCGGCCTGTCGATGGCGATGAAGGAAGATGCCAAATCGGTATCGTTTGTAGAGGACACGGCCGTCGACCCAGAGAAGTTGCGCGACTACATCGAACAGTTTCTGAAGATCATTCACAAGCACGGAACAACAGCAGGTATCTACGCGCACGCATCGGTTGGCTGCCTGCATGTGCGGCCTGTGATCAACCTCAAAACAGCGGAGGGCATCCAGAAGTTCGAAGCCATCGCAAATGACGTAGCCGATCTGGTTCTGAAATTCGGAGGTGCGCTCTCCGGGGAGCATGGCGACGGCTATCTGCGAAGTCCGTTCATGGAAAAGATGTTCGGCCCATTGCTCTACGATGCGTTCCGACAGATCAAGCAGACCTTCGATCCGCTGGGCATTCTGAACCCGGGTAAGATTGTGGACTCGCCGCCGCTGACGAGCAACCTTCGCTTCGGCTCGGACTACAAAACGGCGAACCCGCCGACGTTTTTCGATTTCAGCGAATACGGCGGCATGGCCGGCGCGGTGGAAATGTGCAGCGGCGTAGGCGCCTGCCGAAAGAAACTTTCGGGTACGATGTGTCCCTCGTACATGGTGACTCGCGATGAAGCGCAAACCACGCGCGGCCGCGCAAATGTGCTGCGGATGGCCATGTCCGGCCGCCTGGCCGATGCGGGTCTCAACGACAGTGGTGTGATGGACGTGCTGGATCTATGCCTGGAATGCCGCGCCTGCAAAGCAGAATGCCCGGTGGGTGTCGATATGGCTCGTTTCAAGAGTGAGTTTCTTTCCGGGTACCATGAGCGGCATGGCACCCCGTTAAAGGCGCGCGCCTTGGGCAATGTCCACACCGTTTCGAAATGGGCAAGCCGTTTTGCGCCTATCGCGAATTGGCTGCAAACCACCGGGGCCGGCCGATGGCTCAATGAGCGAGTGGCCGGTGTGGATCCGCGCCGCACGCTGCCACGATGGAAGAGCAGAACATTTGAGAAGTGGGTGAAAGGCCGTACCGCCCCTGCGGCGGGTGGACAAGTGGTGAACCTGTTCAACGACACGTTTACCAACCACTATGATCCAGAGATTGGCATCGCCGCCGTGGAGATTCTGGAACGCTGCGGCTGGACGGTGGACGTCGTCAAGCCCGGTTGCTGCGGCCGTCCGCTGATCTCGCAAGGGCTTTTGGATGCAGCGCGCGTGCAGGCGGCCATCGTCGTCGAGGGACTGTATCACAAGGCTGCGCGAGGCGAGAAGATTCTATTCTGCGAGCCGAGTTGTCTTTCAGCCATCAAAGAGGACGCACCTTCGCTGCTGCGTGGCGAGGCGCAGAAGCGCGCCCGTGTGGTCGCCTCCGCCTGCATCCTGTTCGATGAATTCGCCGCGAATCTCGATCTGCCGATTCAGGGCTTCTCCGGGCGCGTGCTGCTGCATGGACATTGCCACCAGAAATCGATGGGAATGTTGCATGCGACCTCCTCGCTGCTGGCACGCATTCCGCTGGCCTCGGTGGTCGATCTGGATGCTGGCTGCTGCGGCATGGCCGGTTCGTTCGGCTATGACAAGAAGCATTACGATGTGTCGCTGGCAATCGCCAATCGCAAGCTGATTCCCGCGGTGAAAGACAAGGCTCCCAGCGATATCGTGGTTGCCACTGGCACATCGTGCCGCCATCAAGTGGTGGAACTGACGGGAACCAACGCGGTTCACCCTGCGATCCTGATCCGGAGTCTGCTGCCGTGAAATCGCACTTCGCCTGTGATCGAGTATTGCGGGATCTGTTCCAGACCGATCACCCGTCGCTGCTCGAAATCCTGACTGGTGGCGTTCGCGTGCGGGAGTTCCTCAATGTCGAATTCCCTCGCGTGATGGAATGGCGAGCCGATTTGATTGCCCTGCTGGAAGATGACACGATTTTCCATTTTGAGTTTCAAGGCCAGAATGACGATGAAATCGCCTACCGCAAGGGCATCTATGGTCTATTGATCGCGCAAAGACACAAGCGGCGCGTGCGCCAGACGGTGCTCTACGTGGGTGCGGCGCCGATTCGTATGCTCTCGCAATTGAACACCGGCGACATCCAGGTAGCCTTCCGGTTGATCGATATTCGCGAATTCGACGCAGAGCAATTGCTGAGCAGCGGCGAACCCGGAGACCTTGCCTTGGCCATGCTCGCCAAGGGTGGAATGGAGCATTTGACTGAGATTGCGCACCGCGTATCAGCACTAAGCGGTAAGGCACGGGTGCGGGTCCTTACGCAATTGATCTTGCTATCGGGCTTGCGCGAACTGTCAGGAAGGCTCAGAATGGAGTTGAACAATATGGGTTCTATTCAAATCGATATTCGCGACAATGAAATCCTCCGCGAGGTTTGGGATGAAATTTGGGCAGAAGGCACGGCCCTCGGCATAGCCCAGGGCAAGGCTGAGGGCAAGGCTGAGGGCAAGGCTGAAGGTAAGGCCGAGGGCGAAGCGAAAGGAAAAACCGAGGGCCTCCGCATTGCCCTCCGCGTGCAACTTCAGGCTAAGTTCGGAGCTATCCCCGTTTGGGCTGAATGCCTCCTTCAAGATGCTCCGGCCAGTCAATTGGAGACATGGTTGAAGCAGGTCCTTGTGGCGGATTCAATGCAGGCCGCGCTGGCCGCCTAGCTTTCCACTCAATATGAACCTGACCATTCACCTGAGTTTCAACGGCCAGTGCCAGGAAGCCTTCCGCTTCTACGCCGAATGCCTACGAGGCGAAATCGTTACCATGCTCGCCTACGGCAACTCTCCGATGTCCGCGCAGGTCCCGCCGGAATTCCAAGAAAAAATCGTCCACGCCACTCTCAAGGCACTTGGGGCTTCCATCGCTGGTGCGGATGCCCTGCTCAACGACTATCACCCGCCCGCCGGTTTTTATGTTCTGCTCGATTTGGACGAAGCGCCCGAGGCCGAACGCATCTTTGCCGCCTTGGCTGAAAAAGGAGAAGTGAGGATGCCGCTCCAACCCACCTTCTGGGCCAGCCGTTTCGGCGTGCTGGTCGATCGCTTCGGCATCCCCTGGGAAATCAACTGCGGGCTTGGCTAACGCTATTCCACTCGATAGTTAGGCGCTTCTTTGGTGATGATCACGTCATGGACGTGACCTTCCCGCAGACCGGCCGGACTCACGCGCAGGAACTGTGCCCGCTCCTGCAACTCCGGAATCGTCTGGCATCCGCAATAGCCCATACCTGACTTCACGCCGCCAACCAACTGAAACACCAGATCGGCGAGCATGCCTTTGTACGGCACGCGGCCTTCGATACCTTCCGGCACGAGCTTGCCATTGGGGTCCTGCGAATAGCGGTCGCTCGAGCCTTGTGACATTGCCCCTAACGATCCCATGCCGCGATAGCTCTTGAACGTACGTCCTTGATAGAGAATCGTCTCGCCCGGGCTTTCATCAGTACCTGCCAGCAGGCTCCCGATCATCACGCAATCGGCGCCTGCGGCGAGTGCCTTGGTGACATCGCCAGAATACTTGATGCCGCCGTCTGAGATGAGCGGCACACCCGCCTCGCGTGTTGCTTTCGCACAGTCAGAGATCGCAGTGATCTGGGGCACACCCGCGCCGGAGACGACGCGCGTAGTGCAGATGGAGCCAGGCCCGATGCCGACCTTTATGCCATCGGCGCCAAGCCGGATCAGGTCGCGCGCGGCCTCATAGGTCGCCACGTTGCCCGCGATCAGATCTATATTCGGTAGCGCGTGTTTGATGGCGGCAACGGCGGCCATTACTCGCTCGCTGTGTCCGTGCGCCGAATCGACGGCCAGCACATCCACCTTCATCTTTACCAGTTCCTGCGCCCGTTCCAGGAAGTCGCCCGACGAGCCAACAGCCGCGCCTACGCGCAGCCGGCCTTGTTCATCTTTGGCCGCTAGAGGATACTTCAGTTTCTTTTGAATATCTTTGACCGTGATCAGGCCCTTGAGCATGTACTGATCGTCAACCACAAGCAGCTTTTCCACTCGGTGCCGATGCAGAATCTCTTCGGCGTCTTCGAGCGTGGTGCCAACTGGGACGGTAATCAGGTTGTCCTTCGTCATCACGTTGGAAATCGGGAGATCGAAGCGCGTCTCAAACCGCAGGTCGCGGTTCGTCAGAATGCCGACCAGCTTGCCTTCCTTCGTGACGGGCACGCCAGAGATGCGGTAGTGCTTCATCAACTCCAGTGCATCTGAGATCTTCTTATCGGGCGCAATCGTCACCGGGTCGACAATCATGCCGCTTTCACTGCGCTTCACCTTGTCGACCTCTTCGGCCTGACGTTGTACCGGCATGTTGCGGTGGATGATTCCAATACCCCCTTGTTGGGCCAGCGCGATCGCCAGATGGGATTCAGTCACGGTATCCATAGCTGCGCTGACAATGGGTATGTTGAGCGAGATACGCCTTGTCAGAAACGTCTTGGTATCTGCGTTTGCCGGAATCACGCCACTGCGGGCTGGCTGCAGCAGCACGTCGTCAAAAGTGAGTCCTTCTCGAATATTTTCAGGGACCATAGATGGTTATCTTCCATGATACGACTATCCGGCTGTGTAATGCCGCTCGCTCATCTCACGCAGCCGCGCCGCAGCCGCTTCCGCGGTGATGTCGCGCTGCGGCGTACCCACCATTTCATAGCCCACCATGAACTTCTTCACCGTCGCCGACCGCAGCAGCGGAGGGTAGTAGTGTGCGTGGAAGTGCCATTCCGGATGTGCCTCCCCATCGGTTGGGCTCTGGTGAAAGCCCATGGAATAGGGGAATGAGATCTCAAACAGATTGTCGTATCGCGTGACGGTGCGCTTCAGGATGTCAGCCAGCGCATCGGATTCTTCGGCGGTCATCTCGTCCATCGCCCCATAGTGGCGTAGTGGTAGCACCATGGTCTCGAATGGCCACAACGCCCAGTACGGTACAACCGTTACGAAGTGCTCATTGCGGCAGACCACTCGTTCTCCTAATCGCACTTCAAGCGCAACGTAATCGCACAACAAGCACGTAGCGCGAGCCACGAACGCCCGCTGCTCCTTCGCCGGCTCATTGGGGATTCTATGCGACGCCCAGATCTGGCAATGTGGATGCGGATTGCTGGCCCCCATCATTTCCCCACGGTTTTCAAAGATCTGCACGTAGCCGATGTCACTTTGTGCGCCCAATTCCAGGTACTGCGATTTCCATTCTTCCACCACGCTGCGGATGGCGCCAGGTTCCATCCGCGCCAGAGTCAGATCGTGACGCGGAGCAAAACACATGACCCTGCAAATGCCTGATTCGCTTTCGGCCACCAGCAGTCCGTCCTCTACCCGGCGGCCCTCCGGTGCTGCTGGCAGTAATGCTGCAAAATCATTTTCGAATACGAATGTTTGTTTGTAGGCCGGATTGGTAACTCCGCCGGCGCGTGGATTCCCAGGGCAGAGATAACACGAGGGATCGTGCACAAGTTGCACAGGAGCCGCGGCACGTTCCATTTGTCCTTGCCAGGGCCGCTTCGTGCGGTGCGGCGAAACCAATACCCATTCGCTTGTCAATGGGTTCCATCGGCGATGGGGATGTTCATTCAAATTGAGCATGTGTGCCTCCCTGGCATCGATTACCTAATGTTATTTTGCCCACAATGACTATCCTTGCATCAATGGGTAATTCGACCTTCACAAGTTAGGGTTCAATTGGAGTTATACTGTTGCGCAGGTGACTATGGGAATTCTGCTGAGATTGGCTGCGGCCGCGACGGCGATTTTTGTCTTTATGTTTGCTGGTTGTGGTTCTAAACCAGCTGAACAGCCTGTGCAGATTGCCGATCAGCCCGCGTTCTCAGCTACGCAGATGCCCCCACTGATTGGCGATCAGCGAGTGGTCCGTCTGAAGCGCAAACTGTCTCCCGACGAATCGGTTCCTCAACTTGTGAGCGTCGATCTGCTGCCTGGACGAGGGATGAACGTGTTTCAAATCACCGCCCGAATTCCGGGGTTGGGAATCGTGAACTTACTCCAATCACCAGCGCTCGAAACCGCCCGCGACACGATGAATGGCGGCCCTGACGATTTTGCTGGAAATCAATCCTTCAAAATGGGCGGCGCATTATTAGTGCCCTTTGCCAACCGCATTCGTGGAAAATCGATTCCCGGAACCCGGGAAATTGAGACCGTGGTGCTGGGTAAGAAACTGAAGTTGCCGGCCAACTGGCAGGGCACCAAACCCGGCGCTGAGCCGCATGCCAATCATGGCATGATTCTCGCCACTGGAATGACCTCCTTCCGGACGGAAGCCGACAATACCCATGCCACTACGGTCGCCGTTTTGCAGGCCGGTGATTTCTCCGGTCGCTGGCCGTCGAAAATCGAGCTGTTAATCACCGCCACTCTTACCGACAGTTCGTTCGGAATCCGCATCGCGGCTAAGAACATTGGCGAAGAGGAGTTGCCGCTGGGAATTGGCTGGCACCCATACTTTACGATTCCAAGCGGAAACCGTGCCCAGGCGCGCATCGTGATTCCTGCCCGCGAGAGGCTGCTGGTCGATAACTATGACAACGTGTTTCCCACCGGCAAGTCGGAGCGTGTGGAGGGCTCGGCGTACGACGTGGGAGTTTCCTCCGGACTCAAGCTGGGAACGCAGTATCTGGACGACGCGTTTGTCGACCTGAGCAAGGACGACCAGGGGCGTCTGGAAATACAGCTCATTGATCCCGCGGCCCGTTACGGCCTGCACGTGTTAGGGCTTTCCAAAGAGATCAATGCAGTGCAGGTCTTCTCACCCGCTGACAAGAACTTTGTCGCGATTGAACCTCAATTCAACGTCGCGGATCCGTTCAGCCCTGTCTGGAAGGGAAGGGACACCGGCATGGTAAAGCTGAAACCAGGCGATAGCGTCAATTATGCCGTGGAACTTCGCTTGTTTGTGCCCTAAGCTCAGTCGACCACCAATTTGATTTCCCCGATGCCGCCACGGACCTGAACGTTCATGCCCACCTTGTGGCTCTTGTAGGCATCATTTACGTAGTAACCATCCTGTTGGTGCATGTTCTTGGCCTCGACGCTTCCGATGCCTCCCTTCGCGTCCACCCTCACTCCGATCGTTTTTGGCAGGTGAATGATTGCCTGCCCAATGCCTCCATTTACGTTCACGTTGACGGAATGCTTGTAATCGCCTGAAATATCCAGGTCCACCTGGCCTGCCCCCATTGCCACCTCCAGGCTACGCAAGGATAATGTCTTGAGGTTCAACCGGTCCTCACCCGCGCCCACGGAAAGCCGCAGGTCAAGCGGTGTCTCGTCGTTGAAGCGCAACTTCCATTCGGTCTTGGTCGCGCCCGTGGAGTTGGTTTGCTTGTCTTTTACAGTGAGCACGCCACGGAAACTGCTCCCGTCGTAGCGCATCTCAGGTTTTGTGAAGTTGGGGCGGTCTGATTCAAAAGCAGCTTCAACAAGTTTTGATGCACCGCCGGAAATCTGCAATTCACCCGCACCCATGGAGATCTCTGCACGGACAAGTTCAGCCCCGCCACGATCGATGGATTCGCGAAAACTCCGCATCTCCCCAGGACCCTGCTTGTTTTCGCACGATGCCAATAGAAGTATAACGAAAGTCAGTACGCACTTCTTCATGAATGAATACCTCCGCCAAAGGATGATACGGGTAATGCGGGGTATTTGTTCAGTTACTTGTTGACCTCGCGGCCCATGTTCTGCAATGAGGTTTTAACCCCATCACCCTCAGGCCACTCAGCGGAGCGCAATTCCACCATTGGTTCGCTGGAACTCAGGCTTACAAACAGAGAGACAAGATCAGGATCGCGCCAACCGTTTGCCGCTTCGTTCAGCAGGATCCGAACTGCTTCGTCGTGCGGCATTGCGGGTTTATAAGTGCGGGCCGTGGTCAGAGCATCGTAGATGTCGACTGTTTGCATAATGCGGGCAAGCAGGGGGATCTCTTCGCCTGCGAGTTTGTCTGGGTAACCCTTGCCGTCCCACCGTTCGTGGTGGCTACGAATAATGGGCAGTACCGGCGCAAGACTCTTCATCGGTTTGCAGATCCGCTCCCCTTCAATGGTGTGGGTCCGCATAATAGCCCATTCTTCTTCGGTGAGTTCAGTGAGGCCGTGCAGAATGCGGTCTGGAATGCTGATCTTGCCGATGTCGTGCAGAAAGCCGCCACGATACAGTGCCAGCAACTCGGTTCGGGAGAGTCCGAGTGCCATTCCCATCGCCACGCTATAGTTGGCCAGCCGTTCACAATGGCCTGCGGTATATTGATCGCGCGATTCCACTGCCTGTGCCAGCGCAAATAGAATCGTCTCCGCCTCTTCCAAGGAATCGACCGCGGCTTTGTTTCGCAGCATAGCGCGGATTCGGGCCCGCACCACCGCCGGGTGCAACGGCTTGGTCAGGTATTCATCCGCTCCGGAATCGATGCCCTGGACTTCGTTTTCCACGCCTTGCACGCTGGTCAGCATCAGGATGGGGACCAGTTTTGTCTTGCGATTATTCTTAACGCGTCGGCAGAACTCAGGTCCGCTCATCTCCGGAATCATCAGATCCAGGATCACCAGATCCACCTTTTCGGCTTCCATGATCGCCAGCGCCTCGGTGGCTCGCTTGGCTTCCATGAAACGGTAGTTGGAGGATTTGAGCATCGCCTTTAGGAGCCGGCGATTGATCTCCAGTGAATCCACGATCAGAATCGTGCAGGTCTTGTCCTGGCCAGCCAGACCGTCTTCCCAGTGGAAGCTTAGGCCTCCGGCAGTCTGAAACAGATCCCCGGTTCGAGGTTCCGATGGAGAAGAAATGTGCTTCGCGGAATCTCGTTGCGCAATTGGCAGGCCGACTTTTGAGATCCCATTATCGGTCGCGGAATCCTGGCCACCGGCCTTTTCGAGTTCCGTACGCTCCGATTTGGATAGGTTGGCGGCCAGCGTAGCTGCCAGGTTCGCGATGTTATGTGCCGCCATGTTGTCCGGTTCGGGAAGTTGCGGTCTCCCCACTCTCTTACTATCGGCAGCGCAAGACTATACGATTAGGCATCAAACAAATTCTTTTTGAGTTGGCGGCGGCCCTGTTGTACCATCCAATCATGACGTCGGAACAACGGGACCAGGTTTGCCACCTGCTGGAATCCTCTTTTTCAGCTCTAAATGTTGCAGTAAATTCCCTTAGCGATTCTCAATGGGCGTTCCGCCCGGCTCCGTCCGTTTGGTCCGCGGCACAGTGCGTGGAACATCTTGTCGAGGTGGAAACCGGCGTCAATGGCCGTATCCAAGCCCTTCTGCTGGATGGGTTTAGCGAGCCAGGTCTGTGCGCGGAAGCAATTGGCAAAGAACGTCTTCTCCGCCGCGCTGTGCCCAGTCGCACACGCCGCGCCGAAGCGCCCAGGCAGCCAGCCAACAGCATTGAATTTTCCGCCCCAAATACAGCACTTACGGTATTTCAAAGCGTCCGTGAACGTACACTGGCCTTCGCCAGAACAACTCAGGATGAGGTGGAGCGATACGTCTACCCGCACTTCGTTTTCGGCCAGCTCAACATCTACCAATGGCTGTTGATGCTCAGTCTGCACTGCGAACGCCACACCGCACAAATCGAAGAATTAAAAGCTAATCCTGAATTCCCGACGGCTTAAGATTGTCCAGAATCGTCGATACATAATCCATCGTTTCAGGGATCATAGGCACTCCTTTGGCCGCATCCACCCGCCCGGGACCGGCGTTGTATGCACTCAGCGCCAACGAAAGGTCTCCTCCGTACCGGGTTATCAGTTGTTTTAACAGCTTACTCCCTGCCGCGACATTCTCTTTGGCGTCAAACGGATGTTCCACCTTGAACTGCTGAATGGTCGATGGCATCAATTGCATCATGCCCCGCGCCCCGGCCCTTGAAACCGCGCACGGATTGAACGCCGATTCTTTATGCATCACCGCACGCAGTAAGTCAGGCGTAAGACCTTCGCGTTCAGCAGTCTCGCGGATCAGTTTGCTCAGTTCCGGCGGCGACATCGGTTTGCAGTCCGGCGGCGGCAGCGGCAGATCGTCACCGGAGGCCGGGCCGTATCCTGAATCCTCAAATTGCGCCGGGTACTTGGCCCGCACGGCCTTCATCTGCCGCTCCACGCTGGCGCGCTGTTTGGCCAGCGCCGCCTCCATCCGGTCACGGACTTTATCCTGCGACGCCTGAAAGAACAACAACAAAACGGTAAGAGACCACACACCCTCTTATCGGCAATCGCCAGAAGTTCTTTACTAGGATTTCCCGCTAGCCCACTTTTTCAGGCCGGTGCCAATCGAAAAGCTTCCCACGCATCTCGTCCGCTTTGCCCTTCATTGACGCCCCCAGATTCTTTAACTCGTCCGGATCGTCCTTCAAGTTATACAGCTCCGGTGTGTCATTCATGTAGTGGTTATATTTCCAATCGCCTTCGCGGATCATGTACTTGGCATTCTTTGTTTTCAGGTTGAACTCACTGTACACGCGCGGCGTCAGGGTCCTTTCCGGCTGCCGCAAAAGAGGAACCATACTGCCCCCATCCAGCCCGTCAGGAATCGGGATGCCGCACAATTCGCACAACGTGGCAAAGATCTGCGTCTGGCTAACGGCCGTCCGGCATTCTGCATTCTGCTGCGTCATGCCGGGCACACGAATGATCATCGGCACGCCAGCCGACGGATCGTAGAATACGAATTTCTGCCACAGATTGTGCTCGCCCAGCATCTCGCCATGATCGGAGGAATAGATCACGATTGTGTCCTTTTCGAGATCCTGTTCTCTTAGCGCCGCCAGCACTTGCCCCAATGTATCGTCCATGTGCGCGACATTGGCATAGTACATGGCAATCCGCTGCTTCGCCATGGCGTCATCTTTGACCTCTGGCGTAGGACGATTGAACTCCATGCGCTCGCGAGTTTCGCGAGGCACCGTGCTAAAATCCTGCTGATTCCAGGTCTTGGGCATCGGCATTTGCGGCGCATCGTACATCTTGGCAAAGCGGCTGCCGGGCATGAACGGATCGTGCGGCTTGAGGAACGAACTGATCAGAAAGAACGGCTGCTGCTTGCCGTGATTCTTCAGAAATCGCACCGACTCGCGCGCCACAAAATTCTCGAAGTGATCTTTCTCTTCCAGAAATGACGCGCGGCCGACATGCACGAAACCCTTCCGGTCATCTTTCTGACGGACACTCTTCCACGGATCGCCGTAGTCGCGCCACAAATCGTCAATCTGCGGGTTGCCCGAACCGGAGTTCGCTTGCGCCAATTCCTCTGCGTAGATCTTCGACTTCGGCCCCAGATACTGAAACCAGTCGTTGAAATCCAGCCGGTAGTCGAAGCCGTGCGTCTGCGCATCCACAAAATGCATCTTGCCGATGAGCGACGAACAATACCCGGCCCGGCTGAACGCATGGGCCATGGTCTTGATCTCGAACGGCCACGGCGTCGTGTTGTTCCACGTTCGATGATTGTGCGTATAGCGGCCAGTCAAAATCGATGCGCGGCTGGGCGTGCACACCGGATTGGTGCAGTAAGTATTTGTGAAGCGCGTGCCTGTACGCGCCAGCGAATCGATGTTCGGCGTGCGTGCCACCGTGTCGCCCATGTAGCCCGACTTCAGCGGGGCGTGTTGGTCTGAGAGCAGGAACAGCACGTTCTTCGGCCGCCCAGAGGACGGCCGCTGGGCCATCGCCAATGGAGGCGCAACGCCAGCCGCCAGGGTGGAGTTCAAAAAGGATTTGCGAGTCAATCGATCAGCCATTGCCTTAGAATCCTATCAAACCAGGCACCAAAAATGATAAGCTCCAACAATGCGCAAAGCCGTCCTCGCCGTCCTTGTCCTAACCGGCACACTTCTAACCTCCTGTAACCGCCAACAAAAGAAGATCATCGGCGTGGTTCCCAAAGCCACCTCGCACCTCTTCTTCGTCTCCATCCACGCCGGTGTCGATCAGGCTGCCAAGGATTTCGGCGTCGAAGTGCAGTGGAACGGTCCCAATGAAGAGACCGACCATGCGCGACAGATCCAGATCGTCGATTCGATGGTCACCCAGCACCTGAGCGCCATCGCCATCTCGGCCACCGATGAGCGCGCGCTCGCCGCACCCGTTGAACGCGCGATCAAAGCGGGCATTCCGGTTTCCGTCTTCGATTCCGGCGTCAACACGGACGGCTGGGTGACATTTGTCGCAACAGACAACTTAGGCGCCGGCGTGGAAGCCGCGCGCAAGATCGCCGGCTTCATCGGCGGCAAGGGCAAGGTAGCAATGGTGATGCACAAGCCCGGTGGCACCTCCACCATGCTCCGCGAACAGGGCTTCGAGCAGACCATTGCAAAAGAGTTCCCCAACGTGAAGATCGTGGCCCGCCAATACGGCATGTCCGACCGCGCCAAGTCCCGCGACGCCGCGGAAAATATGCTCACGGCCCATCCCGATCTCGACGCGATGTTTTCCTCGTCGGAAGCCAGTTCGCTTGGCGCGATACAGGCGATCAAGGCTCGCAGCCTTTCAGGTAAAGTGAAACTGATCACATTCGACACCAGCGATTCGCACGTGGAAGCACTCGCCGACGGCACCATCACCATGATGATGGTGCAGGACTCCTACAAGATCGGCTACGAAGCGGTCAAATCCCTAGCCGTAAAACTCAACGGCGGCACCCCCGAAAAACGCATGGACTTGCCCGTTAAAATGATTACGAAGGCCGATATGGACAAGCCCGAAATCAAAGCCCTGTTGAAGCCCGCGGTGTCAGTAAAATAGTCCACTCCCGTTTACGGTAGAATGCAAATCTATGCACGACAAAGCAAGGCGCGAATTCCTCAAGTTCCTGTTAGCCAGTCCGCTCTATGCGCAACAGGGCTCCACCGTCATCGCCGATCCCAAGGACGCCCTCAGCGTCATGGACTTCGAAGAGGCCGCCCGCAAGGCGCTCCCCCCTGCCCACTTCGGCTACATGTCCACGGGCGTGGATGACGACCTCACCCTGCGCGCGAATCGCGAAGGCTACAATCACATCCAACTGCGCGCCCGCCGCCTCACCGGCATTCTGAACACAGACATGAAGACCACGCTGTTCGGCAACACGTGGGACATGCCCATCGGCATTGCGCCCTGCGGCAATCAGAAGGCTTTCCGCATGGAGGCGGAACTGGACGTAGCGCGCGCGGCCAAGAGCCGCAAGGCGCTGATGATTCTCTCCACCGCCACCAACACATCGGTAGAAGATGTCGCCAAAGCCATGGGCGGCCCGCTCTGGCATCAACTCTACGCCACCAACAAATGGGAACTCACCCAGCGCATCGTCCATCGCGCCGAAGCCGCAGGCTGCCCCGCCGTGGTGCTCACCGTCGATACCAACTTCGGCCGCAACACCGAAACCTTCGAGCGCCTGAAACGTCTCGACACGCGCAAATGCCCGGTCTGCCACACTCCTGAGGTAGGCGGCTTCTACAAGCGCAAGCCCATGTTTGAAGGCGTCGACCTCACCGGCGTGACCACTCAGAATCCGGGCATGAATTGGGAGTTCGTGCGCAAGGTGAAAGCCTTGTCGAAAATGAAGCTTCTCATCAAGGGCATCGGCACCCGCGAGGATGCGCTGCTCTGCCTGGAAAACGGCGTGGATGGAATGATCGTTTCTAACCACGGTGGCCGCGCTGAAGAGAGCGGTCGCGGCACCATTGAATGCCTACCTGAAGTGGTACAGGCGGTAGCCGGCCGCGTGCCGGTGTTTTTGGATGGAGGCATCCGCCGTGGCACGGACGCGTTCAAAGCGCTGGCCCTAGGGGCGAGCGCGGTGTTCGTCGGACGCCCGTATCTGTGGGGTTTGAGCGCATTCGGACAGCCAGGTGTAGAGCGAGTGCTCGAGCTTTTGAAAAAGGAACTGGATCTGGTGATGCGCCAGTGCGGTGCCTCCACGATTGCGGAGATCAAGCCAAGCATGATAGCTATGAAGTAGATGAAAATACTTCTGTGCCTTTTGGTCTTCAATGCGGCATTCGCGCAATCCGTATCGAAGCCCATCGATATTTCGCCCGTTTGGGCGGGCCATCCAGTGGGCTTCGACCTTCTAACGGAAGGCAAACAGCAATTCGTAGCGTTCTATGACGATCAGCGGCGCATGACCTTAGGCGTGCGCACTCTCGATTCTGGGCAATGGAAGCTGGTGCGCCTGCCCTCCACCTTAGTTTGGGACAGCCACAATTACGTCACCATGGCGATTGACCGCGCTGGCTTCATTCACGTCTCCGGCAATATTCACGTTAAACCGCTAGTCTATTTCCGCTCATCGAAGCCGCTCGATATCGATTCGATGGAGCCGATAAATCGCATGACCGGCAAAGAAGAGACGCGCTGCACTTACCCCGTCTTCATGCGCGGCCCGTCGAACGAACTGATCTTCCGCTATCGCGATGGACGCAGCGGCTCGGGCAACGAAATCTACAACGTCTACGACGAAAAGACTCGCCAATGGGCCCGCCTGCTCGATCAACCGCTCACCGATGGACAGGGCCGCATGAACGCCTATCCATATGGCCCGGTGCGCGGCCCCGATGGCTACTTTCATCTGCTGTGGGTTTGGCGCAACACGCCCGACTGCTCAACCAATCACGATTTAAGTTACGCCCGCAGTAAAGACATGGTGCATTGGGAAACCAGCTCCGGCAAACCGCAGACACTGCCCATGCGGGTCGAAACCGCGGAGATTGTCGATGCCGTTCCGGTGAAAGGCGGCATCATCAACGGTTGCTCGCGCCTGGCTTGGGACTCCAGGAAACGTCCGCTAGTGACTTATCATAAGTTCGATGAAAACGGCAAAACGCAAGCATACTGCGCACGGCTGGAAAACGGCAAGTGGGTAAATCACGTAGTAAGTGACTGGGATTATCGCTGGTATTTCGAAGGCGGCGGGTCGATTCAGAACGAAATCCACTTAGGCGGAATATCCGTTCTTGGCGGCGGTAAGCTCGCCCTCGATTACGATCACATTAAGTACGGCCTCGGCCGGCTCATCATTGACGAACAGTCGCTGAAACTGATCGCCAAACAACCACCCGCCCCGCGCGCCTGGCCTGCCGCACTGGAAAAGCCCGAGTCCGATTTCCCCGGCATGACCGCCAAATTCGCGCAAAAAGGCAAGTATCTTCTGCGCTGGGAAACGCTGCCCCCGAACCGCGACCGCCCGCGCGAAGGTCCGCTACCCGGCCCGTCCATGCTACGTTTGTACCAGCTTGGAGCTTCTCAGCCAAATTGATCACCGCCCCTGGCCGCTTCCTAAAGCGCCGCACGTGATGCTGCAGTCGTGGCATGATCTGTTGTTTGCGCACTGGCCTGTTTCCCAGCAGGCAATGCGCGAACAAGTGCCTGCCTCGCTCGATCTCGATCTGTTTCAAGGCAAGGCCTGGATCAGCGTGGTGCCGTTTCGCATGAGTGGAATTCGTCCGCGCTATCTTCCCGCGCTCCCATGGTTATCTGCTTTTGCTGAGTTGAATGTGCGCACGTACGTGGTGCGAGATGGCATGCCCGGTGTGTATTTCTTCAGTCTCGACGCCGCCAACCCGATCGCCGTGCGCCTCGCCCGCCGCTTCTTTCACCTGCCCTACTTCGACGCCGATATGAGCCTAAGCTACAACGCGGACTGGATCGAATACAGCAGCCTCCGCACGCATCGAGGTGCTGCCGCGGCCGAATTCACCGCCCGCTACAGGCCTTCAGGCCCTGTATTCCGTGTAGAGCCAGGCTCGCACGAGGAGTGGCTGACCGAACGTTATTGCCTATATGCCAATGACCGCCATGGACGCATCTGGCGCACGCAGATTCATCACATTCCCTGGCCGGTCCAACCTGCACAATGCGAGTTCACTCGAAACACAATGACTCCGTTGCCCGATGTGCCGCCGCTTCTGCAATTTTCGCACCGCCTGGACGTGTTGGCTTGGGCGCCTGAGTTACTGCCGTAGTTCCCCGCGCTGCATCTGGGCAATCTTCCCTCTGTGTCGCGAACCTAACAGTTGAAGGCCGCCACTCTACACATTTTTCTTCTAACTCAAACCGTGCTGTACATATTCATCAGAGGTATGCTTAACCTTGTCCCGGCTTGACTATAATCTTGTACTTACGCCAATGCCACTCCTTCCGACTTCCAAAAATCGATCGCGTTAAAACCGTATCGCGAGCACCGTGGACGCCAGCCGGACTCGGGTTCTGAAAGGCGGCACGCATCGACGCTGCCGAGTCCAGGGTCGCAGTTCACTCACCTGTCTCAAGAACGCGATTATTTGCCCTCGCCGTGGCCAGACCGTCCCCTCGCCGCTGCCGCCACGATAGCACCCCACCTGAACTGTTACCTATGATCTGTTCCCGCAAGAAACGAGCAAGTAAACATCTATCTTTTCCAAAATATCGAACGCACCCTGCAATACAGAAGCAAGTGTGAAATAATATAGAGCGCAAGTAGAAAGAAGTTACAGGAGTATCGAATGAAGATTCGATTCATAGTTGCGGCATCATTTATCGGATTGCTGGGTCTAGGCCTTACCAATCCTAACTTTGCCCAGACAACTACTGATCAGACAACGACAACGAAGACGAAGAAAAAGAAAAAGAAGACCACTGGCAACACCACCGGTACAGGGACAACTTCAACTAGTTCCTCTGGAGCCCCTGTTAGCAGAACCGGCCCACCCAGTTCCGCTGGCGCCTCTGGCCCCAGTGGAGCCGCTAGCAACAGCGGAGCCTTCGGCACCACCCCAACCCCTGCCAACACCTCCGTACGGGCGCAGCAAAACACCACTCCGCCGAAACCCAAGCGGCCAAAGGAGATGGTCTATGTCAACTCCGACAAGAGGATCTATTACAGAAAGGCCTGTCCTCCGGAAACGGCAACCTGGCAAACGGTGAGCCTCAGCGACGCCAAACGTTCGAACTTCAAAGAGGCGAAGTGCAGCCAGGCCGGCAGGTAGTACAGGCAGGGACCGGCCAAGTGTGGCAACGCGGCCCACTTAAGCCAAGCCACGCCCCGCACGGCCCTGCTATACTGCCAGTGGCCGGGCGCACCAAATTTTTTCACCCGGGCTACTGGAGAAACATCATGAAAACTCTCATCACAACCCTGGCTTGCCTCGCCCTGATGGCGGGAAGCGCGTTGGCCGAAGGCATCGACGGCAAGTACACCTCAGAGCGCAAAATGGAGCGCGACGGGCAGTCGTTCACCATCAAGCAGGTGTTCGATCTCAAGTCGGACGGCGACAAAATAAAAGGCTCCGTCACCATCATGTTTGGCGACAATGAAATGAAGGCCGACGTGACGGAAGGCAAGCTCGATGGCAACAAGTTCAAATTCAGCGTCACTATGGAGACACCCAACGGAGCCATGAAGCAGGTCTTCAATGGCACCGTCGATGGCGGAACGCTCAAAGGCACCGCGGCGCGCGAAGGCGGCCAGGAACGGCCCTTCGAAGCTAAAAAATAACATTCACCCCGTGGCGGGGGCGCATCAAATCGCCCCTGCCCAACGAGGCTTCCGTTGAAGCGACATCTCACCTCCATCGTCACCGCCCTTCTGCTCATAGCGTGCATCGCGGGCTATTGGCTTACCAACGATTCCGATCACCCGGCGCAGAAGCGCCCCGCCACCGATGCAACCGCTCTGGTTGACGATCATCTACTACAGACAGCCCGCCACCTTGCCTCAACAGCCGACCAAAGCGATGAGCAGTCCCTCGCCCGCGAAGCACTGCGCCTGGCCGACAATGAACTCGACGTGGCCTACGCCAGCGCGTTGCGCGAAGCCACCGCACTTGGGCCCCCACCCACCGGAAAAGTGAAGGACGCGCTCGGTCGCGTCAACGAAATCAAAGGACGCATCAAAGCCGCACAACCAGAAATTGACAAGCTCACCAAAGCTGCGGCCAATGACGACGATGCCGCGGAAGAACTCGAGCTAGCCAAAGCACAACTGGCACTGAACAAGGACGAGCTCGCCGCCGCGCAGGAAACGCTGATGGCTTTGGGGGGCGACCGCCACGCCAGGCTGGAACGGGCCATGAAATCGCGACAGCGCGCCGTGCAGGAAGTGCAACTGCCGAAGCTCAGCACCGAGCCATTGCCTGCTTCCTTGTTCGGCCAAGTCGCTACGTGGCTATCTCTGAACAACCACAATGCGCTGGTGAATGCCGCCCATCAACAGGCTGCGAATCGCGCTGCCGCGCTCAACCGCGAGCACGACACGCTGGATGCGTTGATGAACAAGAGGTCCGCGCCAAAAGCAGAAACCGATGACGAAGAGGAGACCGAGGTCATGGTGGCCCGCCTGCGCCATCTTTCCGACGGGCGAAAAACGCAGGTCGAGCTCACCAAACGCATGCTCGATGTGCAGCAACTGGCCGATGTCTACAAGCGCTGGAGCGCCGCCATCGACTCCTTGCAGCGCCGCACCGCGCATATGACACTGCGCTCGCTAGCCATGATCCTGATCATCGTGCTGGCAGGCATCGCCACCATCGAAGGACTCCGCCAGGCATTTGCCCGTCACAAAGACCCGCGCAACATACGCCAGTTGCGCGTCATCTCGCTCATTGCCGTGCAGATTCTGTGCGGCTTTCTAATCGTCCTTGTCGTGTTTGGCCCACCAAGCCAAACGTCAACGCTGATCGGCATTACCACCGCCGGCTTCACCGTGGTACTGAAAGACTATATCGTAGCCTTCTTCGGATGGTTTGCGCTGATCGGCAAGAATGGGGTGCACATTGGCGACTGGGTGGAAATCGAAGGCGTGGGCGGCGAAGTGATCGAGATCGGGCTGATCAAAACCGTGTTGCTTGAAATGGGTAACTGGACCAACTCCGGCCAGCCCACCGGCCGCCGCGTATCGTTCAACAACAAGTACGCCATTGAGCAGCACTACTTCAATTTCTCAACCACCAGCCAGTGGCAATGGGACGAGTTGTCGGTGATGTTGCCCGCCGGTATCAACCCGTACCGGCGCGCGCAGGAGATCCGCCAGCGGGTGGAAGACATCACCGCTCCCGACGCCGCGCGGGCCGAGCAGGACTGGCAGCGAGTTACGCAGCAATACAATACCCGCGCCTTTTCCGCCAAGCCTTCGCTCGATCTGAAGCCTTCATTGACAGGCCTGGAAGTAGTGGTGCGCTACATTACGCGCGCCCCGATCCGGGCGGAAACGAAGTCTAAATTATTCGCCTCCATGGTCGATCTGCTGCATGGCCCGAACGACGAATCCCAACAGCCAAAATAGTTACTTTTCTGCAATTTACAAAGTCTGGTGCATAATAGTGTATATGCGCTTTTTCCGGCCGGGCCTTCTGCCGGTACTTTTCTTCCTCGCACTAGCCAACAGCGGTGCCCAGGTAATCGAGTTCGAATCAGGTGGTTTGCATTATCAAACGTTGACCCGAAACGGCATTACGATGATGTTTGCATACCTGCCGACGCACGTGCGCGAATACTCGATTCTGCAGGTGGTGGTCTCCAATGGCTCGAAAACTCCCTGTGTGGTTAAGGTCGAAGATTTCCGGTATGAGAAGGGCGAGGGCGTAGTCATGCACCCCACTCCGCCTGGCGCGGTAGTCACGGAAATGATGGAAAAAGCCCGCAGCGGCGACGTAGTGAAACTTGTATCGACCTACGAGTCCGCCGTCTACGGCATGGCCCGCATAATGTCCACAAACGGCTACGAACAGCGTCGCCAATCTGCTTTGGCATTGACGCCACGAGCGAAACTGAAGGCCGCGGCGACTGCCAGCGCCATCGCCTTCGTCAACATGAAACTTGCGCCCGGTGAATCCACCGACGGCGCGGTTTTCTTTGCCACCAGCGGCAAGCAAATGGGACACGGCAAGTTCGTAGGCCGCGCCAATTCCAACGTATTTGAGTTCAATCCAGGTGAATAAAAACAAACCCCCGGCCGGTAGGCCGTCCAAATCGAATTTCAAGACAGGACCGAAATCCAGGGGGCCTGCCAAGGACTCCTACTCCGCGAAACCGCGCGGTCCTCGCACCAGTGCGCCTCCGCGCGCCGAAGGAAAGTTCTCGCCCAAGCCCAGCTTTGCTCGCGGCCCTCGTGAAGATCGCCCTTCGAGCGACAGGCCCCCCCGCAAGTTCGGCGATAAGCCCGCGTTCAAGAGCGGTCCGCGCGATAGCGGCGGTGACAAGCGCAGCTTCTCACCCAAGCCCCCGTACGCACGTGGCGCGCGCGAAGACCGGCCGCCAAGCAAGTACGGCGACAAGCCCGCATTTAATCGTGGCCCGCGCGCTGATGGTCCCACTGGCGATCGCCCGCCGCGCAAGTTCGGAGATAAGCCCGCGTTCAAGAGCGGACCGCGCGATGGCGGCGGAGACAAGCGCGGTTTCTCGTCTAAGCCTCCCTACGCCCGTGGCCCGCGCGAAGACCGGCCGCCAAGCAAGTTCGGCGACAAGCCCGCATTCAAGAGCGGCCCGCGCAGTGGAGATCGCGAAGAGCGCAGCAGTTTCGCTCCCAAGCCCCCTTACGCGCGAGGCCCACGCGAAGACCGGCCACCGAGCAAGTACGGCGACAAACCGGCATTCAAGAGTGGCCCACGCAGTGGAGATCGCGAAGAGCGCAGCAGTTTCGCTCCCAAGCCCCCTAACGCACGTGGCCCACGCGAAGACCGGCCACCGAGCAAGTATGGCGACAAGCCCGCCTTCAAGAGCGGCCCGCGCAGTGGAGATCGCCAAGAGCGCAGCAGTTTCGCTCCCAAGCCCCCTTACGCACGAGGCCCTCGTGAAGACCGGCCACCGAGTAAGTATGGCGACAAGCCGGCATTCAAGAGCGGCCCGCGCGAGGACCGTC
The DNA here is from genome assembly GCA_903881085.1 of uncultured Acidobacteriia bacterium. Lineage (GTDB taxonomy): Bacteria > Acidobacteriota > Terriglobia > Bryobacterales > Bryobacteraceae > CAIRSA01. Next base: position 2,807 of record CAIRSA010000348.1, on the reverse strand, counting down.
CCGGCAGCGACCGCCCACCACGCAAGTTCGGCGACAAACCAGCATTCAAGAGTGGCCCGCGTGATGACCGCCCGGAAGGCGACCGCCCGCCTCGCAAGTTCGCAGCCAAGCGCGCCGACAATAGCGCAGGTCGCAGCTTCTCGCCCAGGCCCTCTTCGGCCCGTGGCCCGCGTGAAGACCGCCCCAGCGGCGACCGTCCGCCACGCAAGTTCGGAGACAAGCCGGCCTTCAAACGCGGTCCGCGCGACGGCGACCGCGAAGAGCGCAGCTTCTCGCCCAAACCCAGCTTCAAGCGAGGCCCGCAAACAGACGGCCCCAAGCGCGCCAGCCGCGATAGCTTCGCCGCAGGCAAAGGCATGCCGGCCCCTTACGAAGGGGAAATTCCGCCGCGCGTTCTGCGCCCGAAGATCGCCGCGAAGGCTCGCGTCCCGGGCCAGACGCGGCCAAAATTCGAAGACCACGAGCACGATCCGCAGAAGACACTGGAACGAGTGCTCTCCAAAGCCGGACTCGGCTCGCGTACCGACGCGCGCAGCTGGATCGGCCAGGGCCGTGTCAGGGTCAACGGCAAGATCATTCAAACGCCCGACCACTGGATCGATATCGGCCATGACAAAGTCACCATGGACGGCAAGCCAGTCGATGTGGATGGCAAAGAGGTCCGCTACGTCCTGCTCTACAAACCGAAGGGCTACCTGACCACAGTGAAGGACCCCGAAGGCCGCCCAACGGTCTATGACCTGCTGAAAGACATCAAACAGTTCATCGTCCCCGTGGGCCGTCTCGACCTGGATTCCACGGGCCTGCTGATGCTGACGAACGACACGAAGTTCGCCGACTTCGTCACCAGCCCCGAATCCCATCTGCCCAAGACCTACATGGTGAAGGTGTCGAAGAAGCTGACAGAGGAACAAGTCGATCAGCTCCGCAACGGCATCGAACTGCTGGACGGCATAACACGGCCGGCAGAAGTCACACGCATTCGAGATACGGAAAAATACTCGTTCCTCGACATCACTATCACCGAGGGGCGGAACCGTCAGGTGCGCCGCATGATCGAAGCACTGGATGCCAAAGTGTTGAAGCTGGTCCGCACATCGATCGGCCCCATCACAATCGGCGATCTGGAAATCGGAACTTGGCGCGAGCTCAGTGAATTCGAACTGCGCGCCTTGCGAAACAGAACTGACATATAATATCCGGAGGAGACAAGGACCATGCTTTCTATTCCTGGCCGCCCCGTGCGGACATGTGAAGGTGTATCTCGCCGCGAATTGATGCGTATTGGCGGTGCAGGCCTCATTGGCCTCAACCTGCCTGACTTCCTGTCGATGCAGGCGCGCGCGGCAACGCCCGCGAAGTCCGAACCAAAAACCTCCGGCCGCGCCAAGAGCGTTGTGCTCGTGTTCCTGCAAGGCGGCCCCAGCCACATCGATATCTGGGATCCCAAGCCAGACGCACCGGCCAACATCCGTGGCGAATTCAAAGCCATCAAGACCAAGGTGGACGGCATCCAGGTCAGCGAGACCATGCCCATGCTCGCCGATCAGATGGATAAGATCACGCTCATCCGTTCGATGAGCTACACGCCCGCGGGCCTGTTCAATCACACCGCGGCCATCTATCAGATGATGACCGGCTGGGCGCCCGACAAAGTCTCTCCTTCAGGCCAGCTTGAGCCGCCGTCGCCGCGCGACTTTCCGCACATGGGTTGCCAGATCGCGCGCATGATGCCACCGGAAGGCCCCATGTTGCCGTTCGTGGAAATGCCACGCCCGCTGCAGGAATCGAACGTCATCGGCAAAGGCGGCGCGGCCGGCTTCCTCGGCAAGGCGCACGATCCTTACCGCCTGTATCAGGACCCCAATAAAGAGATCCGTCTCGACGATCTGACGCTGCGCCCTGAAGTTTCGCCCGAGCGATTGAAGGACCGCTTCACGCTGCTCAAAGGCATCAACGGTTCCATGAAGGAGCTCGATAAAGCCGTCAATTCCTACGCGCTCACCGAATACTACGAAAAGGCCTATGACCTGGTGCTCTCAGGCAAAGCAAGGGACGCGTTCGACCTTTCTAAGGAGAACGACAAAGTCCGCGACCGTTACGGCCGCACCACCTTCGGACAAGGCGCGCTGCTCACTCGCCGCCTGATCGAAGCCGGCACGCGCTTTGTGCAGCTCAACTGGCCCGCAGTCGCCAACGGCAACCCCGAAGTCGACGCTTGGGATACGCATGCCGCCAACTTCGGCCCGCTAAAGAATCTGCACTGCCCGGTACTCGACCGCGGCCTCTCGGCGTTGATTGAAGACATGGATCAACGCGGCCTCTTCAAAGACACGCTGCTTGTCGCCATTGGAGAATTCGGGCGCAGCCCGAAACTGGGCGTCAGCACCTCAGGCAACACCAACTCGCCCGATGGCCGCGATCATTGGCCGTATTGCTACACCGGCGTGATTGCCGGCGCAGGCATCAAGCGCGGCGTCATGTACGGCAAGAGCGACGCGCAGGGCTCCTCACCAGCTGACAACCCCGTGCACCCCACTGAGCTCGTCGCTACCATCTATCATGCGTTGGGCATCGATCCAGAGATGGAGATCCTCAACGACCTGAAGCAGCCGCGCAAGCTGGTAGAAGGCAAGCCGGTCTACGGATTGTTCACTTAGACGCTTTAGATTCTTACGGCTCAAATCGTAAACAGAAATACTTCAACAATTGGAGCGGGCGTAACGATGTTACATTGACGTTACGTTCGCTCGTAAGCCCCTGGAATTTCAAGGTCGAAGGCGTCGATTTCCAAACAAACAACGATT
>CAIRSA010000347.1 GCA_903881085.1 uncultured Acidobacteriia bacterium | reverse complement strand
GCTGGGTTCAGGCGTGGCTGCCGCGTCGACCACCACGGGCGCGTAACCAGTATAGTTCGCGGGGAAAGTGTCTGGATACCAGTGGACACCACCATTGTAGTTAATCCCGCCAACCACCCAGAGTGTATCGCCAGCATTCACTCCCAGGGAACTGACCGGAATCATCACCTCCCAGACGCGGTGACCCGTTGCGAACGAATCCATCGCCTCAAGGCTACCGGGAATTGCGCCCTGAAGAACGGTGTCGATCCGGAAAGCCGACTCCAACCCATTCATCGTCCCGGAGTTGCCATCATTTCCCCACGCTGCTGCGGTTGTCGACTGTTGGAACTCGACTCCGGTCCCTGGATAGCTATCATTCGCCTTCCAAACACCAAAACCCAGGAGGTTGCCACCCGAGCCAGCCCCCATCCCCGTTGTCCAGCCGGTGATATCGAATAACCCATAGATGTAATTCGTGTCAGCGAACAAATAGGCCGTGCCGCCGCCGTTACCGATAGTGTAGGTTGCGGCTCCATTCTTTTCGGCAGCACTGATTGCGCCGTCGATGACGATACTTCCGATATCCGCCATCGCCGAGGCGGCCCCGATCATCACCAGTGTTGTTGCTAGGAGCCTGTCGGAGATAGATTAGGTGGTTGGCGGTGAGCGGAAATATTTCTGAACTTTCCTGGACCCTGGAGGCTAAGTCCTTTATCCTGGGTCTGTGAGCAAGAACTTCCGAACGTGCGATCTGGATCAGCCGTTTCTGCTGCCGCCATCATTGCAGGACTGGTTGCCGGAGAGTCATCTGGCACGTTTCATCGCCGAACTGGTGCCGGGTCTGGATCTGTCTAAGATCTACGGCTTTTACGGGCGGCGCGACGGGCGCGGGAAAGCGGCGTATCACCCGGTGATGATGGTTCGGGTGCTGGTATACGGCTACTGCGTGGGCGTGATGAGTTCGCGGCGGATTGAGCGGGCCAGTTATGACGACATAGCTTTTCGCTATCTTTGCGCAGACCAGCACCCGGATCACGATACGATTGCCGCGTTCCGCCAGCAGCATCTGCCGGTTCTGGCGCAGTTATTCACACAGATCCTGCAGTTATGCAATAAAGCAGGGCTGGTGAAGCTGGGGCATGTGGCCATCGACGGCACGAAAATACAAGCCAATGCGAGTAAGCACAAGGCGATGAGCTACGACCGGATGGAGGAAAAAGAGAAGCAACTGAAGGCGGAAGTGGAGAAACTGCTGGCGCAGGCGGCAGAAACCGATGGGGCCGAAGACGCGCTTTATGGCAAAGGAAATCGGGGCGATGAGTTGACCGGCGAACTGGCTCGACGCGAGAGTCGGCTGAAGAAGATCGCCGAAGCCAAAGCGGCGCTGGAGCAGGAAGCCCGGGAGCGCGCCGAAGCCGCGAAGAAGGTGGCCGAAGACAAACTGGAGGAGCGCCGGAAGAAGGAAGAGGCGCGCGGCAAAAAGTTCGGGGGGCGTCCGCCACAGATACCGAATCCCGAACAGGCGCGCCCGGAAGCGCAGGCGCAACGCAACTTCACCGATCCGGAAAGCAGGATCATGCCGGACGGCGCGCACAAAGGTGCCTTCGTACAGGCCTACAATGCGCAGATCGCGGTGGACAGTGCGGCGCAAATCATCGTGGCTGCCGAACTCACTCAGGAGAGCAACGACAAGCAGCAACTGGCACCGATGCTGGAGCGGGTGGAACAAAACCTGGGGGCCAAACCGGAAGCCGTCAGCGCCGACGCCGGTTACTGCAGCGAGGCACAGTTGACAGACAAGCGGGTCGAAGGCATCGAGTTGCATGTGGCCACAGGGAAGCAGAAGCACGGCCTGCCGGAGCCAGGAGCTGTAGTTCCACCCGGTGAACTGGCGGTCGCATCCGATTCGGCCGTGGAGCGGATGAAACAAAAGCTGAGAACCGAAACCGGCCGGGCTGTATACAAGATGCGTAAGGCGATTGTGGAACCGGTGTTCGGACAAATCAAGGCGGCCCGTGGTATCCGCGCCTTTCTGTTGCGCGGCCTGGTGAAAGTCAGCGCGGAATGGAAACTGATCTGCGCTGCGCAT
>CAIRSA010000346.1 GCA_903881085.1 uncultured Acidobacteriia bacterium | reverse complement strand
TTACTCAAAATATCTGACGTTTGTTGTACTTACATTGCTTCCAACTAGATTGTCAATGATCTACGCATACATATAAACGATCTGTTTTACCAGAAAGCCTACTGCATACCGGCCTCGAAAGCCGTCTTAACGCGTGTTGCCTTATCCTCAGTCTTAGCTAAGGACGCAATCCCCGCAGTTAAAAATTGTGGAGTCTTAAAGAACTTCAGAGGAACACTATCAGGAGCTTATCGAAGAGGTTTGTTACTTCGCTCTGCCTGCTGGTCACATCTTGCTGCGGTAAGTTGTTGCTTTGTTTACCGCTTGTTTCTTTGTTTCTCTGCTGCTGCCAACCTCTCCAGAATAGCAAAGCACCTACTGCTTGTAAAGCTAATTTATCGTGAATTTTTGCACAAACATTCGACAATCGCATTATCATGCACAAAACAAAGCAGATAGAGTCCTATGAAAGTTTTCACAAACTAGAACCGGAACCTCAATTGCACCTGGAGTACGCGTGGGCCACCTATTTGGAGGTCGCGCGTCAGTCCGGAGTTTGTTCCGATATTGGGTAATCCAAACAAACCACTGCTTCCGAAGTACGTATTTAGGAGGCCTGGAGCCTGTCCAAACCCTGGAAGCGAGGCGGCACCGGCTGGATTCCCGAAATTCGGATGATTTGCCAGGTTAAACGCTTCCACTCTGATTTGGAAGCGCAGCAAATCCCGAATTTTGAATTCGCGGCGAACACCGAGATCCATTTCCACCAGACCAAAACCCGGGATCACGTTTCTTCCGAGCGATCCCTGGACACCCACGGGAGGCGCAAAGGCTTGTGGATTCAACACCTTCCCGCCTGGCGCATGGGGATTGGAGATCCAAATGGGTTGCCCGCCGATGTAGTCAGGCCGATAGGCGGATTCAATGCCTCCTGCGCCCAACCCAGCGGTCATTTCAACGGGCAATCCTGTACGCGCCCGGGCAATGCCATCAATGCCCCATCCTCGCAGCCAACGTGGATCATAGCTGAAGCTGATTGTGAGGGCATGCCGGACATCGAACGCGGAACTGCCCCAATCCAAAGATCTGCTGGCAACCAGCATCACCTCCGTATCACGCGATGCATTGTCCAGAGCGTGGCTCCAACTATAGGAAACAAGCGCTTCCAAGCCGTGGAACGCACGTTGCCGCAACAATATCTGCAACGCCTTATAATCGGAGCGCCCGGCGTTTGTAAACAGGTCCAATTGCGCAAAGTCCGGGCCGTTGACCAGCCCGGCTTCCCGTCTTACCAAGTTCTTGCCATGGCTCGCTACAAAGGATGCAGACAGGACGCCGCGCCATGGCAACGCATGCTCCAAAGAAATGTTTTGCTCCCACACTCGTGGAGGACGGAACATCGGCGTGAAGGCACTGAAGTAGGCAAAGGGTGGCTGAGTAGAGGCTGCGGGTAGTTTCAACTGGCTCGCATCGAACGAGCCGCCGAAGTTGAAATAGACGGCTGAGGTTGATCCCGACTGCGAAGCAAGAGCGGTGAATAGGCCTGATGAGCCGGAATCGAAGTACAGGCCTGCCGCACCGCGAACGGTCCACAGTCCGGCGGGATCCAACCGGAGGGCGAAGCCCAAACGCGGCGCAAAATCGGCCATTGGCGCGCGCCACATGGGAGTTCCAAGGGGTGCAATGCGGAGCAGGCCTTTATCGAGAACAAAGGGCTCTGAGCCTTGCACTGTCTTTGGAGCGCCGTACCATTCCCAACGCAATCCGGCGCTAATGGAAAGCGCCGAGGATACCTTCCAGGCGTCCTGAACGTATGCTGAAGCCTGGTTGAGGCGAGCCCCATAAGGCTCCTGACGGTTGATGGCAAGCAGGAATGGCTGCTTGATTGCCAGCGATTGCAAATCGTTGAATGAGGCGGCAACCGTGTAGGCGCGGCTATCCTGGCCTTTGCGCAACCTGCGCCAGTCTACACCCAGGCGCCATTGATGGTTGCCGCGGAGGATGGAAATCGCGTCGGTGAGGTTCCATTGGGATTGGGTTGTGGGTGATTTCCTGCCCTCTTGGAGAGGAGTCAGAGTTCCTACAGAGATGGATGTGAAGGCAATGGAAGGCCAGCCAACTGACGGCAAATACGAAGCGAGCGGCTGGGCTACCGGGGCTGAAATTGAGCTGGTTGCGGCGTTGCGCGCCGACCCGAACTGCAATCGCGTTTCCTGTTGGACAACTGGAGAAAGCGTTATATTCAGGCCGCCAGCAATCTGACTTAGGCTGAACAGCTGGGCGTCCTCACTTGGAAACACAGCGGAGTTCACCAGCAGCCGGGATGGCGAACGCTGGTAGCGCACAAAGGCATCTAGCCCTGGCCGCAGGGAATCATCCCAACGGGCGCTGGTTGATTGAAGGGTTGCCTGACGCTGCTCCGCCCCAACGAAAAAAGTTTCGCCATAATCAGGTAAACGATAGAGTCCGACTAAATCCTTCACGGCGGCGGGAGCATTCTGGCGAGCGGAAACGCCGAGGGTAACCTCTTGTACGCTGCGGCTGCGCCTCAAGCCAAACGCATCCAGACTAAGGAACACAAAGCGGCGATTCCGGCGGATTGGTCCGCCGAGCGTTCCGCCACCTTCCAGCCAGCGAAGCGGGGGGCGCGCCAGCGCCTGTGAATTTAAGAACCAGTCATTGGCATCCAGTGTTTGATTTCGCGCGGCGACGAAGGCAGATGCCTGCCAACTGTTGCCGCCACTGCGCGACTGCAGAACGATCTGGCCACCGGATGCCCGCCCAAACTCCGCTCCGGAAGAGGATGTCAGCAGGCGGAATTCCTGCAAATCCTCCAGCGCGATCACAGTGTGCATGCTGCCAATCACAGACAGGTTAGGCATAGCGCCGGCAGCGCCGGCAAAATCGGTTCCAAAGTTCGCCGACACACCATCCACCATTACGTAGTTGCTGGAGGGCCGTTGCCCATTGACGCTGAGCTGCCCTATTTCAGCTCCGCGTACGGGTACGGTGAGCGTGCCAGGAGCGATGTCGAGCAGGGTCTGTAGTCCGCGACCGTTCAGGGGCAGATTCTCAATTAACTTTCGCGGGGCTAGAATACCCACACCGCCTTCTGCGGATTCAGAGACCGACGGCTCGCCAAAAACGGTGACGATCTCACGCACATCGCCGATGGGTAGTTCGAAATCGACGCGGCGGTTTTGGCTCACTTCCAGAACCACGTCCTGCCTGACCAGGGTTTGGAAACCGGGCTTGCGCACCTGGATACGATAGGTACCAGGGTGCAGACCGCCGACTGCATAGATGCCGCGACTGTTGGTCAAGGTGTTGCGCCGTACGCCGGTTTCCTGTTGTGTAAGCATGACCTCTGCCGCTGTTACGTTTGCACCCAGCGGGTCAGACACAACTCCGGCTATCTGGGAGGTTTGGGCCAAGGCCTGGCAGGCTAGCAACATAAGTGCCTGAAGCTTCACGGCAGTTCTCCAAGGGCTGCATCCAAATGCGCGAAGGCTTCCGATAGTTCCTTCTTCAGCCCATCTGGATCCAGTGGCGTAGCCGCGCCTCCGAGCACGATGGACAAGACATGATCCCATCGGTAAGCGGCGTTCCACAGGGTTGACTTCGTGCCCGGGTTGCCGGCATCGTTTAAGTTAAGGGCTGCGGCGAGGAGGCCGTAGTCCGACTCCACGCCCTTGCGGGCGGTTGCGGCAGCCTGGCGGTGATCCATACGCATTCCCCGCAAAAGACGAAGTTCTTCCTGCCCTAGTGTTGCATGGAGGGCGGGCGGAAAGCGTTCATCGAGTAACTGGAGGGCGTGGGCGCGGGCAAGAATGGATTGGCTGCGGTCAAAGGCGCGGTTGGTCGCAGTCGTTAAGGCAGCCCTTGTTCCGAAGTGGTCTTCCAGTTTCTTTGCGAAGATGAGCGAAGCAGTGGCGCTTTGCACACGGCGCTCTTCGGAAAACCCTTCGAGGCTGGTTGGGGCTTCATTCACAATCAACTTTACCTGAGTGAGTGGAGCGAGCGCTTGATTCAACTGTTCCGTCCGGGATGGGCTGGTTTGGACGAACTTCACGAACCATTGTCCGCCTTGAAAATTCACTTCGACCGGCTCGCCCACATCTGCCGCCACCCGATGTAGCGCAGCAAAGATACGGACCTCGATATTGAGATCCGGCTGCGGCTCCCCATGCACGGCGGATTTCGGCGGGGACGGCGGCGGCGGCTTGACGGCGGGGACGATGGGAGCAATCGCTGGCTGTTTCGTTACAGGCGGTGGAGCGGCCTGCCGCAGTTCCAACACATACACCCCGGCGGCGGCTACAGCGGCAATTCCCGCCAATGTCCACCATCCAAAGCGCTGGCGGGGCGGAGGTGTGCTTTCGGTGAGGATGCGGGCGAACTCCCCGGTCAAATCCTTCCATTCCGCGGGTGGATCAGGCAGGGGGTCGCTCACATGCTGCCGATGGAAGCGGACGTACCGAGCCAGTGCTTTTTCAAAATCCATCTCGTCTGGCATCACAACCCCGCCTTTCGCAATTGGGCAATTGCGCGCCGAAGGAACTCTCCAACCGTGGACGCCTTTATGCCAAGGATGCTGCCGATGGCTTTGTACTCCAGACCATCTGCCCGCAGGTAGAGGCACTCCCTTTGTTGGGACGAAAGCCCGTCAATTGCCGCAAATATCCGGCGCCGATCCTGCGATTCGATCGCCTGTGTTTCGGGATCACCGCCGGAGGTGGCAAGCTCATCGCTAACGGGATCCGCCAGCAAACGGACACCGGCGGAGTGCAAGCGGTTCAGCGCGCTGTTCCTCGCAGCCTTGTAGAGCCAGGCACGCCAGTTTTCCACGTCTTCAGCCTGGAGCAGAGTACGGTAAAGAGACAAAAAGGCTTCCTGCGTTAAGTCCTGCGCGTCGCCTTCGGACAATCCCATCAGCAACAGATGACGATAGAGAGCAAGCCTATGCTCCACATAGAAGGCGGAAACTCTTTCATCTAAAGTCACCTGTTCCCTAGAGTCGCACAGTGACCAGGATGGGTTCCGTGCAGACGCCCAAGCCGCACACGCGAACCTCGGCAGTGCTTTGCGGAAGGTCATCCGGCACAAGGAGATCCACCTGTTGAACCCCGGTCAAGCCTGGTGCGGGGCCGGCATAGTAGGGCAGTGGCACCTGGCGGCCAAAGATGCTGGCCGTGACGCCGGTTAGTGGCAGACCGGTGAGGAACAACTGAATCACACTTCCGGCGGTGGCTGGATTGTTTGCCGAGTTTCGGGAATAGTCCTGATTCAACGCCACTCCCTGAAAGATGGCCGGCGCGGAGGCAGCAAGCAGGATATCCATTGCGGCGCTTGGCCGCCCGTCCACTGAAACAATCAGCTTCGCCGATGTACGGCCAGCCAACTGATCGGGCACTTGCAGATTGATCTGGGTGTCGTTACTGAACAGAATCTTTGCCGGCAATCCGTCCAGGGCCACTTCCAACGTTTTTCCGGTGAAATTCTGGCCGAAGACGGAAGCAAGCGAACCAGCCACGACGGGTCCCGCGGCGGCCGCAGCAGGATTCATGTAACTTCGCAGCGTGGGGATGGGAGGCGGCGGAAGAATCACTTCATTGACTTTGATGGAAATGGGGAAGGATGCTGTTCCTGCCAGCGGCCCTGCGTCAATGGTCAGGGTGGCATCGTAGCTTCCAGGCTTCAAGTTTTCCGGATAGACAAACAGGCGCAGGGAGGTGCTGTTTGTGCCGGGCGCGGGGTTTAGCTTGATCCATGCTGCACCGTTTTTATACGTCACGTACGGGGTCCAATTCATTCGTCCGCCAGAGATATTGCGAACGCTGACGTCTTTGTATTGAAATGCGCCGCCAGCCTGCGCGGTGAATGCCAACGCTTCCGTCACATCCGCCGCCAGCTTGGGAATGTCGGGACCGGAACATTTTCCAAGTGCGGTGCAATCGGAAGTTACCGCGCCATTGACGAACCTGGGCACGGGAGCGGTGGAGGAGGCCGAGGATACGCCTGAAAAGGGAGCGAAGCCGAGGTCGATTTGTCCCATCAAGGCCGTCGAATCGGGTCGCGGGTCCATGACCAAGAACACCGGAAACTGTGCACTTTCCTGCTGCAGGGCATTCGAATTTGTGACTTCGTAAATTATGATGCCTGATCCACCGGACATGGTTACTTCGCTCAACGATCCAGGGGCGGAATAGGTGGTGGCGCCACCGGCGCCGAAGGAGTCGGCACCGCTGACGCGGACCATTAGAAACTGTGTGTCGAAGCCGAAGATGGAACCCGGAGAAACGGCGAGTCCCATGTCGCCTGCCGATGTTGGGGTAGGCGCGCTGGAGCCAACGACGGCATCGGGTATCATCAGCCTTGCGCCAGGTGGAAAACCAGTGAAACGCACAAAGAGCCGGGTACCGCGCTGCAAGGAGCCGGCAAAACCAGCGGTGAAGCGGACGGAGCGAAAACGAGTGCCGAAATTCAGCACATCCAGAAAGTCGATGATTACAGGCAGCGAAGAACCGGTGCAAAGGAACTGAGCAGGAAAGGTGGCCAGCAGGCCCGGCTGTGCAATCGCAACAGTTACCGGATTATTGTTGACCGAAAGCGCATGCGATCCATTGGCCGTGAAAAACGCTTGTATCCGGGAGTCGAGCCCAAGCGGCATGGCGCCTGCCGCAGCACGTATGTTGGAGAGACGTAAGACTGCGGAGGCCGAGCTCGAAAGGTTGAAGGCAAGGCCATAGTACGTAACAGAATTCGGGCCTGAGGGGGTTGGGTCAACTCCAATGTAGACTGGCCCTGCGCCGTTATCGATGCTCAGTTTCACGTCTGCGGCGCCATCTTTGGCTACGGCATTGGTGATGTTAGTGGAAAGCAGAATGGTCAGGTTGATCTGCACCCGCGAACCTGGTTGACCGCCGGAGCAGATGAGGGATACATCCGAAACGCGCTCCGCCAGCCCTTCCTGGCGCACCACTCCAGGTAGCGAGCTTGCCGTGCAGACCAATGCGGGTTGCGACTGCCCGTATACCGCCAGGCTTAGCAAGGAAAAAAGAGCAAACAACATGAATCATCCTCCTGCATGGAAGACAAATCACAGGCTTGTAAAAACTACACATTGGCTCAAGTTATTTCAAAGAAACTCGCATAAACAAAGGAGCCTGGCGCAGCGACCGAGATCTCACTCATCCCAGCGGAGAAACAGTTCCAGGAAGACATGCTTGGCGTTACATTGAAGGGCTTCTTCTCCAATGGCGACAGTGCGCAATTGCACGAGGACCGCTGTGTGATTGACCGCGTCACCAAGTTCAAAGACGATCTGTGGAAGTTTGAAGCGCGTATTCCATACAACAAACAGGATATGAACCGAGAAAAAGCTGTTGGACGCATCTGGAAAAGCTATCTCCAACATTTAGCATCGGTTGCATACAACGTGCTCGTCACCTGCTGGGTGACTCGCATTGCGGGCGGTATCTCGTGGGGCAAACCGGGGACAGCCCGCATGATTCCGGCAAAAGACGCCGGAAACATGTAGG
>CAIRSA010000345.1 GCA_903881085.1 uncultured Acidobacteriia bacterium | reverse complement strand
GACCTCGAACGCCGCCTCCACGCCGAACTCTGGTTCGTCCAACCTGCCTCCACCACCCAACCCGAATCCGCCCTGATCCAAGCCGCCGAAACAAAGTTCACCCCAGCCCGAGTCCGCGCCGTCCAAATCTTCCGCGAACCCAACCTGGTACGCCTGATGCAAATGTCCGACGGCGCCCTGGTCTACGTAAACCCCTACGACGCGTCCATCCTAGGACGCACCAAAGGCCCCACCGCCAGCCAGCGCATCCTCGGCAACATCCACCAAATCCACCTCCGCCTCACTCCCGACCCACGCAGCCTGCCCTCCATGGCCGCCCTGGGAAAGGCGCTGGTCAGTTGGGCCGGGCTAATTCTCTGCCTGATGGTCCCCACCGGCCTGTTCCTCTGGTGGCGCAGCAAACGCCTCACTATCGAACGGCGCGGCTCCTGGTTCCGCATCTGCTTCGACGCCCATCATGTCATCGGAGCCTATGCGTCCCTCTTCCTCTTCACCGCCGGCTTCACCGGCATCCTGATCGGCTTCGACTTCGGCGAAACGGCCATCTTCGCGGCCACGCACTCCTCGCGCCCCGGCCAACGTCCCAAGCTAGCCTCGCAGCCCGCCGAAGCCGGCACTCAACCCATAAATGTGGAGCAAGCCATCGCCATAGCCCAGCGCGCCCTCCCCGGCGCGACACTGGCTGGAATCTCACTGCCCGTAGAAAAGCGAGGAGTCTACATCGTCCAGCTGCGCGTCCCCGAAGAGACCTCCGAAAGCGTCCACAGCAGCGTAGCCATGGACCAATACACCGGCAAAGTCCTCGACCTCCGCAACTTCATGACCGACTCCCTCGGCTACCGCGTAGTCCGCTACAACCGCTCCATCCACACCGGCGACGTCTGGGGCACCCCCGGCCACGTCCTCATGTCCCTATCAAGCCTCCTGCTGGTAGCCATGACCATAACCGGCCTGGTAATCTGGCGCAAGAAACTAGCCGTCTGATAACCTGCGTCGTGGGGCAGAGTGGCACTCGCCCCTCTTGAACCGCAGGCACCCGCCGGCGATAGAATAGTGCATTGACTCACGCCGTTTATCCCGACCTCAAAGGAAAATTCGCGCTCATAACCGGGGCCAGCCGTGGCAGCGGGATCGGCGCCGCAACTTGTCGCGCCCTGGGGTCGCAGGGCGCAAACATCCTATTCACCACTTGGCAAGCCTACGATCGGGAACAGCCACATGGTGTAGACGAAAACGGCCCAATGGCGCTGGAACAAGAGCTACTAAATATAGGCGTAAAGGCGCGACACCTGGAAATCAACCTGGCACATCCCGAAAGCCCCACGCTTGCTATGGATGCTGCCGAGGAGTGGTTGGGCTTGCCGGACGTTTTGGTGAACAACGCGGTCCACTCGACGTCTGACGGGTTCGAACTGCTCGACGCCGCAACGCTTGATGCGCACTACGCTGTAAACATGCGCGCCAGCTTTCTACTGGCAGTGGATTTTGCCAGACGGACGAAAGCACTGGGCCGCATAGGTGGTCGAATCATTAACATGAGCTCTGGACAGGCTTGGGGACCGATGCCCGGCGAGTTGGCCTATGCCGCGACAAAAGGCGCAATGGAGGCTTTTACGCTCAGCTTGGCGTCAGAGCTAGCCCCTCTCGGGATCACCGTCAATGCGGTGGATCCCGGAGCCACCGACACCGGCTGGATGAGCCCGCAAATGAAACGCGAATGGACCGTGCCATCAGGCATCGCAAGATTCAATCAACCCAGTGATGCTGCTCGCATAATAGTATTTCTCGCGAGTGACGCCGCCCGGCATTTGACCGGCCAGGTAATTCACGCACGGGGGAGCGCGATTTAGCCGGGTTAGCGGAACCGCGTCAACCCACTTTCCCTGAAAGCCATGCGGCAGCAGCCAGGCAAATTGTAATCAATAACGAAAACCCAATCGGGATGATAAACAGGAAGCTCCAGCTCACAATAGTGATGGCGGCAAAGCAGAAAGCGAAAGCCCACGCAGTGACGCGCATCGCCGCCAAAGCCTCTGCCGGAAGGCCACCAAGCTGCCACGCCAATACCGCCGCGAATAGATAAAACACGCCGACCGAGTACCCAGCCGCCACAAAGAAATCCCAATATGTCCGGCTGAATCCTTGTATGTCGAAGTGAATGGACCGCATGGAGCCAACCACCGCATCAACACCCCACGTTGGATCTGACTGGCTGAAACCAAATGTATGCCCAGCAGCAAGAAGCAGCAGAAGCACAGCAGCGATTTGATAAAACAGAGATGCCTTCATATATTGCCTCCAAAGATAACCAAGGGACTATATCACGGCGCCCGCAATAGAATCGGCCGGCAGCAACGCAAGAGCGGCGCGACACAATAGGGATAGACTGAAGGCAGGATGCGTAAGATTGGCGTGGCTATTGAACAGGACGAGCACGGTTGCTACGCGTAGTGCCCTGAACTGAAGGGCTGCCAAACTCAGGGCGCAACGGTCGAGGAGGCCCTTGCCAACATCCCCGAAGCTGCCGAACTATTCCTGGAAACGCTCCCCAATGAAGAGCATCAGACCTCCCCACAAGTTCAAACCTAAGGTCCCGCCTGACCGCCTCCCAGGCGGAAGCAAGCTTCTCCGCACCGGTTTCGTTTAGCTTCGCTCCAAGGGCAGCTATAGAATTTACCAATCTGGCGGAAGACGGATTGTTGTTCCCTTTCACGCCGGCGTCACGCTCCATCCAAAGACCGCCAAAGAAGTGCTTGACGCGATGGCCGAGTCTTCAAGTTCAGCGGCGGATCCCGAACAACGGCGTCGTGTTCACTCAGCACCGGAACCACGCCCTTGTGATCTGGCGTAAAGACTGGCCGCCGGGTGGGAAAACCGCGTACTTCCGCGTGACACAGGTGTTTTGCTATCCTGAAGGTGCGGCTGAGATGGCTACCAACGCAGTCCGCTGGGTGCATTCCCACTCGGCTGCCTTTTTAAGTGGACCGGCGAGCTGTACGTCAACTTGACCGCAGTAGCTCCAGCAAGGGAGGAAGCCTTGGCGAAACTGGCTCCGCCGGTCCTGCTCACTTGCGAGCGCATACTTCAACCCCGCTCACCAACTGACCTAATCTTGTACTGGTTGCGATGTGCGCGCAGGCGCTTTTTCCTCCACCTCAATCTGAGCAGGCGCATGCATCACGCAACCATGACCCGGCTCACCTTCCGCGAAAGCAAGCGCCTGCCTGGCACTCTCAATCATTCGTTCCCCTGCCGTCGGCTTCTTGTTTTTCATAGAAGTTCTAGCGTCCCTTCATACGTTGTAGCCAGTATGCCCCGGAGCCCTTTCATCCCAACACCGGCACTCAGGAACAGCGATGCCAAAGGTGATACACGATAATGTCCGTTGCCAATCCTTTGCCGTCTGGCCACCGGAAATCACGACGATGACGCGTAACATGGACCGCTTCTGCATCAGGACTAGCAACTGCAGTTGGCCCCGGACAGAACTGGAGTTCCCCGACAATTCCAAGCGACTTTTTGCGTTTAGAAACGGCCAAAGCAGGAGCCAGGTGCTTGGCAATGGTTCTGCCATCGCGCACATAAGCCAGCATCATCGCATCCTGCATCGCCCACGCATAGTCGCCATTTACAAATCGGATAAGCCCATCGTCGCAATACGCACTCCCGGCGCCATGGCCTGAATCAACTGGCTTGCATTCAACAAACAAAGCCTCATGCGAGGACACCACGGGCCGCGGCTCTACGCCCGCATATCGGAGCTTGAAT
This sequence comes from uncultured Acidobacteriia bacterium, assembly GCA_903881085.1. GTDB lineage: Bacteria > Acidobacteriota > Terriglobia > Bryobacterales > Bryobacteraceae > CAIRSA01. Next base: position 37,226 of record CAIRSA010000345.1, on the reverse strand, counting down.
GATAAATCAGGAGTCTTTGCCAACTTTTGGCCGTTATAATTGGTCACTTCGGCATGGCGTACAACCCTTTCGTAAGAGGTAGAGTTGAACCCAGCGATTTCGCCGGTTTGGCGGAGATCGTTCTCAAGGACATTAAAAAGTTGCGCGGTGACGCTATCCTCCCTTTCGGTTGCTAAGGGGAAGCCGCGATCCCGGAGCTTCTCGAACGCACGCAACAGGACCCGTCGAAGAAAAAGTATGACCGGAAGCCCCAAGGCCGGGTGTGGCAACTCATATCGCTCTGGCGGAACACCAAGGGTGAAGAAGCCAGCTTCCTGCACACTCATGCATGCTCCGTCAGTCCGAATGCGCCCAATCGTTCGCGGATGATGTATTGGGCGCACAGTCGGGCGCGAGTTACGGTCCACCAGCGGCGCTGGTTCAAAAGGCCGATAAGAAGGCCCCGCTTACTAGGGGCTTGGATTACGATGCGGCTACACCCGTGCTGATTCGCTGCCTCCATCGCCTTCCGTATTAGAGAGGGCCTGATTGGAACTTCTGTGCTCGCGCGCGAAATGGAAAAGAAAAACCAAGGTTCGCGCCAGTTGTCCGGCTGAAATTCCAGAGCCTTGACTGCAGCGTGTTCGCCACACACATCGAAATATGGCTCAAGTTCTTTCTTTAGGGTGTCCAAGAAAGGCTTCCGTGTTTCTTGTGCGGTACGTTCTAGCGCCGCCTTTCCGGCCTTTCGATAAGCGGCTGCGAAAAATAGGGTATCCTCAGCAACCTGGATGGCGGATGGATCGAGGCCGTATAACCGGAAAATCAACTCATTTAGATCGGTTCGGGTTCCGACGAGATCAGTTTGAACTCGTTGTGTGAGATCTCGAATGGCACGCTTATCTTTAGCTGGGAGTTTGGCAATATCAGGAAACGGCAACGCATCGAACTCTTCTTTGTTAAAAGTCTGCCGATCAAAACCGCTTCTGCGGCTGGTCATCAGGCAGAAATAATCAAACAGAGTGGAGTGCGCCAGTAAGTAAATAAGCCCTGCCAACGTCTCGCCCTCAGAATGACCGGCACAGGAATAGCCATAATAGCTTTGGGAAAAAGCCACTGGGTGATTTGAAATGTAGGCACGGAGCACTTTGGAGTCATCCCCGGGGGATTGAGGAATGATGACAAGTGGGGCTTGGAAAAGTTCCTCCCGGCGGGGCATATGCGCGCTGCTTTGCCCCTGAGCATTCTTGCCGAACCTCTCACCATATGTCTTCGGATGTGTGTCGCCAAACAGAGTTTGCGCAGGTGGCTCAAAGACAGGGAGTACAGCAAGAAAATCTACAAATTTCTGAACTGAGCTGGAGGAGCGATTAAATCCTTGACCAGTCTTAATCCCGTCTTTATCCCAATCCTCCCAGAAACCCTTCAGCGTTTGATCTTTGGGACGTGCAATCGCCTCCATGATTTCAACGTCCATCCAGGTCCCGAACGCTAAGGTCTTCAGGATCCATGGTTGCTTTTCGACACGCGCAGCGCTGACTGCATGGGCTGTTTCATAGTCAATCCGGAAACGTCCGTGCTCGTTTTGCTCGGGTTCCTTAAGAGGAGCGGCATAGTAAAACCGGTAATCGGCCTGGGGCATTTTGTTTCGAGCAAACAAAATGCAAAACGGCATGTCTATGTCTCTCCACACTGCCGACTTGCGCAAGTCCGCGCAGTTAATCAATCCGGTCACTTCTACACTTCGCAACAACGCCTGCCACGCTTCAAAACCTTTGCCCGACGTGCGACCAAAAAGCCTCGCCGGCATGGCCAATGCGATGACTCCACTCACTTTTGCCCATTCCATTGCGCGCCATAAAAAAGGCAGATCAGGGTTCTTATCCGGATTCTCGTACTGTTTTGCAAGATCCCCCAATCCCCGTTTGACGAGTATTCTTTTCCCAATCGCGCTGAAGACCTTATTCAGCTCATCAGTCTGTGACTTCTTGCCCTTTTCGGTGCCATCGGTTTCTGGGTTATTCTTTTCGTCTCGTAATCGAGTCCACGGCGGGTTGCCAATGACAATATCGAATTGGTTGTCGAAATCCGGCGAGACCTCCGGCCCGAGGCTGCCCAGCGGGAACGCTGCCGCCCAGCCAACATCCTCTGCACCAAAGCGATAGAGCACCTCGCCACGCAGATTGCGCGGGAATTTCAGTGATTGTGGCGGGCGCGGGCTAGCGTTTAGTTCAATCGCCGTAATGTAAAGCGCCAGCGCGGCGAGACGAAGCGCGGATTCGCTGATGTCAAAACCTCGCAACTGGTTGTAGAGAATGCTCAGAATAGCGGACGTTTTTGGCCGTTCGCCTCCAACCCAGTGCTCGCGAACAAGCCGTCGGAAAGCAAGCACAAGGAAAATACCCGCTCCGCATGAACTATCGAGGACCTTAGCACTCCCTTTTTCCTTGGCAGCCGCGAACGCTTGTTCAACCATCAATGCCGCGATCATGCGCGGAGTATAGTGAACGCTTGTGTCCTTTGCCGTCCTTGGATCAGCACGATGACTAAAACTCTCGTACACCTGACTCAGCACGCCGACAGGGATGTGAGCGAAGTCGAAATCGTCCCAATCTAGTTCAGTCTGAAGGGTGTCTCCGGTCGCCCGCCATCCGCGGAGAATCGCTTCGAGATGAATGAAGACTCCCCTTCCAGCAAGCCGCTCGGCGCTGTTAAAAAAGCGAAGATACGCTGCCGCCCGCGCCTCGCGATCATGAGCAGGAATCGATTCGTCAATCAGAGGAAGGAAGTCTCCGTTAAATGTTGCGTCGAGCCACGCGGAGGTCTGCGCTGCCTTGTTTGCGGAAGAAAAAGAATCTTTCAGTCCGTCTGCATCCGAACAAATTTCCCCTCGCTCGCTTTCGAGTACAATTCGGCGATCGATGAGAAAGCGAAAAAAGAGCGCACGGCCCGCCATCGACAGAACCTGCAGCGCTTCCAATTTGCTCTTTCCCTCTTTGGGAACAAATTCGTTTGTCATGCAGGTAAGCAAATCGAAGATCTTCTTGAATACGTAGTCCGTCCCACGCAGCAGATGATTCTCTTCGAAGGTACCGTGGACGAGGCTCTGGAAGAACAAAGGCGCAGTCGTGCTGTGCTCTTCAATGACCTTTACGGGTGAGCCGTCGGTCTGCCGAAAGCTGATTGGATAAATCTCCAGGGAGCCGGGGCGAAGAACGCCAAGCCAAGCCGCATCGCTGCGATTGGCGAGCAGTTTCTGCACCGCCGCCAGCGAGCCGGCATCGCTCTTCACGTCGCCGCTCCCGTCCACGAGATAGAGCAAGGCAGCGCCTTGGTGCTCGGCGACTGCAGTCAGCATCGGAATGTGATTACTCTGCTTTGGCAGCAAATCAAGGTAATCGAGCTGTTCTGCGGAAGTAAGCTTTTCGTCAAGCCGAATGATGGTTGAACAGCCGTACGCAGCAAGACGCTGGGTTAGCGGTGGACCCGAACCAATAGGTGCTGCTGCCATTAGCTAGGCCCCCCGTTGACGCGAATAAGTCCGACGTATTTGCCCAGCACACTGACAGACCTTCTCCCGCCCTCAGAAATCACGATGTCGGAAAACGTCGGATTCGCGCCGCGAAGGAGGATCGTTACGTCTGGCCTATGAAAATACTTAAGTGTCGCTTCGTCATCAAGAAGCACCGCTGCGATCTCGCCATCAACCACATTGCTCTGACGATTGATCACTGCAATGTCACCATTCAAGATCCCGGCGTCCTTCATGCTGTCGCCTTTCACGCGGAGGGCAAATAGTTCAGAACCAGAAAACAATTCGGGCGATGCAAGGACTATCTCCTCCGGCTCTTGATACGCCATCTGGGGGCCACCTGCGGCGATATCTCCCACCAGAGGGATGCCCAAGACGGGGCTGCATTTAACCGTTAGTCCCCGAGCTTTGCCCGGAAGGCGGTTGAGCATTCCCTTTTTTTCCATCAGCCGAAGGTGGGATCGAACGGAGTTCAGACTGGCAAAGCCGAAGTGTTCAGCTATCTCACGTTGCGTCGGAGAGATGCCACTCTTGCGCGATTCTGATTTAAGGAATGACGCAATTTGCCGCTGACGCTCAGTTGGCCGCGATACCATAATCGCCTTATCTTACCATACTGCCCATAATAACAGTATGCTTCTCTCAGGAGTACCGCAGAGCAAGCCATCCAAAGAAAGCAAGCGCCGATTGGGTAAATTTAACGATTTGCCGGCTGTCGCGTTGGTCTTGCTTGCCTGGATTGAAGCACGTAACGATTGACGATTCAGCCATTCAAGAATTTCGGCATCAAAGCGGATCTTCAGCCTATCATCGAGATGATCCCATTTTCAAACATCCCCGCCACGCCGTTCACACATCTTCCAAAAAAATCTTCTCCCACCGAATCAACAAACTACAACTTTTCCCCAACCAACTCCCATACACACCCATGCCATACTCATTACCGAAGCAGGCAACGTCCGGCCGGACAGCTTCGCTGCATTACGGTGTCCATCGCGGGCCAACGAATCGGTCTATAAGTGCTACATGCCATGATCGAGGAACGGTCCTTACAGAGTCCCGCAGGTTAAATCAGGGGGGGCTCAAAGAGATGGACACGAGACCGGTCTCCGACACAGAGTCGAAAGCCAGTAACAGTTCTTTGACAATCAAAGTAGGTAAGCGTCAGCAACCTGAGCCACCTGGCCAAGGATCATTCCCTTGCCGTCAGTCTCCAGCGTATCTCCCAGATCCGAAATGATGAACTGCCAAAGCCTCTAACCACCGGGCCCAGGGCCAATGCTCCCTGGGCCGCAGCGACCGTATTTTAAACTAAGCCAACAGCTCCTTCACCAACTCCCCATGCACGTCCGTCAGCCTGTAATCACGCCCCTGAAAACGATAAGTCAACTTCAAATGATCGAACCCCAGCAGATGCAAAATCGTCGCATTCAAATCATGCACATGAACCTTGTTCTTAACCACATTGAACCCCAGCTCATCGCTCTCGCCCAGCGTCAATCCCGGCTTTACGCCGCCGCCCGCCATCCACATCGTGAACGCATTCGGATGATGGTCGCGCCCATCGCTCCCGCCCTGCACCATCGGCGTCCGCCCGAACTCGCCGCCCCACACCACCAGCGTGTCCTTCAACATGCCGCGCTGCTTCAAGTCCGCGATCAGCGCCGCGCAAGCCTGGTCCGTATCCTTGCAGTTGATCTTGATGTCCTTCACCAAGTTCCCATGCTGGTCCCACGCCTCATGGAACAGCTGCACGAACCGCGTCCCACGCTCCACAAGCCGCCGCGCCAGCAGACAGTTCGCCGCAAACGATGGCTTGCCCGGCTCCACCCCGTACGATTCCAGAATGTGCTTCGGTTCCTTCGCCAGATCCATCAACTCCGGCGCGCTCGACTGCATGCGGAACGCCATCTCAAACGAGTTGATGCGCGTGGCGATTTCCGGATCGCCTGTCTTCGTCAGATGCACCTCATTCATGCCGCGAATCGCATCCAGCGACTCGCGCTGCAACTGCGCGTCTACCCCCGGAGGATTCGAAAGATACAGCACCGGATCGCCCGACCCGCGGAACTGCACCCCCTGATACACCGTCGGCAAAAAGCCGCTGCCCCAGCACGAATTGCCGCCGCTCGGCCCCTTCTTGCCGCTGCTGAAAACCACGAACGCCGGCAGATCTTTCGACTCGCTGCCCAGCCCATACGTCGCCCACGCACCCAAACTCGGCCGCCCGAACTGCGTCGACCCCGTGTTCATCATGATCTGTCCCGGCGCATGATTGAACGCGTCCGTCACCATCGATTTCACGATCGCGATATCGTCCACCACCTTCGACAAGTGCGGCAACAACTCGCTCAACTCCGCGCCCGATTGCCCATACTTCGCGAACTTGAACTTCGGCCCCAGCAGCTTCGAATTCGGATTGATGAACGCCGCCCGATAGCCCTTCAACAACTCCGGCGGCGGCAGCGTGCCATCGAACTTCGCCAGCTGCGGCTTGTTGTCGAACATCTCCAGATGGCTCGGCGCGCCGGCCATGAACAGGAAGATAACGTTCTTCGCTTTCGGCGCAAAGTGCGGCTTCCTCGGTGCCAGCGGACTCACCGGAGCGGCCGCCATCAACTGATTGAACGCCATCGCGCCCATGCCGATTCCGCATTGCTCGAAAAACCAACGGCGTGAAATTTCTTTCGGATTCATACGTTATTCCTTGGTGATCGTCTCGTCCAGATTCAGCAGCACGCGCGACAGCGCAGTCCACGCAGCCGTCGTATCGGGCAGCCGCTGCTTCTGTTTGTCTAAGAAGCCAAGCAGCGTCGCCGACTCCTCGGCCGTCGGCTTCCGCGCCAGCGTGCGTCGAAACGCGTAGGTCAATTTCGCCCCGTCCGTTGCCCCGCCCTCTTTCATCGCTCGCTCAGCCAACGCCTTCGCAGCCTCCATAAACAGCGGCTCATTCAGCGTGGTCAGCGCCTGCAGCGGAGTGTTCGATCGCGACCTCCGCACACACGCGATGTCCCCATTCGGAGCATCGAAATTTTGCAGCACGGGATACGGTACGGAACGGTATCGAAATGTATAGAGCGCCCGTCGATAGCGGTCCGCGCCCTTCTCTTCATGCCAGTTCTTCGGCCCATAGCTCACCGGAGGCTGGAACAAAAACTCCGGTGCCGGCGGATAAACACTCGGCCCACCCACCTTGTCATTCAACAATCCGCTCGCCGCCAGCGCGATGTCGCGAACAATCTCACCCTCCACGCGGAACCGCGGACCACGCGCCAACAGCCTGTTATAAGGGTCATTCGCGTACAACTCATCCGATACCTTCGACGATTGGCGATAAGTCGCCGACGTCACAATCAGCCGGTGCAGCGACTTCAAACTCCACCCGCGATCCATAAACTCCACCGCCAGCCAGTCCAGCAATTCCTGATGCGATGGCGGTTCACACTGCTTGCCCAGATCCTCGCTCGTGGCCACAATCCCCACACCGAAATACCCCTGCCAGATTCGATTAACCATGGTGCGCGCCGTGGTCGGAGCCTTGCGGTCCACCATCCACTTCGCCAGCGACAATCGATTCGCCGGCGCACCCGCGGGCATCTCATTCAAGAACGAAGGCACGCCCGGCTGCACCTCGGCCGCCGGCTTCAGAAAATCGCCGCGAGTCAAAATGTGAGTCGGCCGCATCGCATCGCGCGCAGATAACGTCAACTGCGACGAGCCCTCCGGATGCTGCTTCCACAGCCCGGCGATGGTCTCGTTCGCGTCCTTCCATTCCGATACCGTCGTGCGCCAGTAGCTGAACACCGCCTGATCCTGAGCCGCCGTGCGCATGCCGCCAGCATTAACAATCTCACGCACGTTCTGCGGCAGTGGATCGGCCACCGCATCCGGCGCGGTAGTGATCGAAAGCCGCATCCGGCCCAGATTGTGATTCATGTTGTCGTCACTGTTCCAGCCGCCCGCATTCTGCTTCAGATAGAACGTAAGCACCGTGCCACCAGGATTCGAAATCGGCTTCTCCGCATTGAACACGGCCTTGCGCGGCACATTGCGCTGGCCTGGACCGGCATCGATTCCCCACGCCGTTTCATCCTTGCCATCGATCGCAAAATCAATCGGCCCAGTCACACGCTTCTTGTTCGTCTTGTCGTAGAACATCGCTTCCAGCGGCGTCTCCGGCAGATTGACATCGGCCGTCGCCTTCACGATTTTCACTTTGGTGGGCTTGGCATCTTTCGGCGCATTGGCTGCCTGCGCTTCCACTTCAAACTCCGTCAACGCGCCTGTGCCTTTCACGGAACGTCCCGGTCCGCCCAGCGGCAAATTCGGATCGTTCAACAGCTCAAGGCGGAACGCCGTGATGTTCTGCACCTTCGTGTTCACCGTGATCTTCGCCCGATGCTTGGTCGGCGCATAGCCCTGCGCCAGTACCGATCCATCGCCCATCGGCAGATACTTCTGTCCGCCCGTCGAGATGTCGTCCACCTCCAGCGGCAGCACCGTCCACTCCGGTTGATTCGACTTCGCGGCCGTCTCCCACGTCTTCATCCGATCGCGCCAATCCGGAGTCCGATGCTGCAGCTCCGCTTCAATCTCGCGCGTGCGGCGGAAGATCTCCGCGCGCTTCTGCTGTTCGGCCGGAGTGTACACCGCGGCATTCGATTCATGCGTGTTATTCAGAAATGCGAACAGCTTGTAATACTCTTCCTGCTTCAGCGGATCGTACTTGTGGTTGTGGCACTGCGCGCATTGAATCGTCACACCCAGCATGCTCTTGCCCATGGCATCCATGCGGTCGAACATCGATTCCATGCGGAACTGTTCCGGGTCCACGCCGCCTTCTTCGTTGATCATCGAATTGCGCAGAAAGCCGGTGGCCACAATCTGATCCTGCGTCGGATTCGGCAGCAGATCACCGGCCAGTTGCTCGATGATGAACTGGTTGTACGGCAGATCGCGATTCAGCGCATTGATCACATAGTCGCGATAGAACCAAACCTGCCGCTGTTTGTCTTTTTCAAAGCCGTCGGAATCCGCATAGCGCGCCGCATCCAGCCAGTGCCGGCCCCAGCGTTCGCCATAATGCGATGACTTCAACAGCCGGTCCACTTGCTTCTCATACGCATTGCGGCTCGTGTCTTTCAGGAACGCATCCACCTCGGCGATAGTCGGAGGAAGGCCCGTCAAATCGAGACTCAAGCGCCGCAGCAGCGTCACGCGATCGGCTTCTGGCGAAGGCTTCAAGCTCTCTTTATCAAGCCGCGCCAGCACGAATTGATCGATCGGATTCACCGCCCACTTCGCGCTCGAAACCTTGGGCATCGGCGGCCTCACCGGCGCGATAAACGACCAGTGCTTCTTCACCTCGGCCACCTGCGCGCTCGCGCCATCGGGCCATTCGGCGCCGCCGTCAATCCATGCTTTGAGCGTGGCGATCTGCTCGGCGGCGAGCGGTTTGCCGCCCATCGGCATGCGCGCCTGTTCGCCCGCGCCGGTCACGCGCAGGAACAAAGTGCTATCCGCGGCCTTGCCTGCATGAATCGCTTTCGCCGCCAGCGGCTTTGAATCCAGCCGCAATCCGCCCAACTGCACCTTCGGCCCGTGGCAGCTGTAACAGGATTTTTCAAGGATCGGCTGGACGTCTTTCACGAAGTCCGGCTTCGACTGCGCGCGCATCACGAACAGCGCCGCAAGGCCGCCGGCAAATAAGGAGAGGTGTTGCAGTTTAAACATGGGTGAGCAACATTGATTATATGCCTTTCGCGCATTTCGCTCTCGCTTTATCCATCGCCGTAATCGCCCACCGCGGCGAACATCTTCGCAATCCTGAGAACACACTGCCCGCCTTTCGCGAGGCCATCGCGCTTGGCGCGGACTACTTTGAATTGGATGTCCGCACCTCCAGCAACGGCGTGCTCGTGCTCAGTCACGACGCCACCGTCGACCGCCGCACCAACGGCAAAGGCAAAGTGGCGGAGATGACGTTCGAAGAACTGCGCAAGCTCGATGCGGGCGGCGGCGCGAAGATTCCCACCTTCGATGAAGCCCTCGAACTCGCCCACGGCAAGATCGGCATCTACGTCGACTGCAAGCAGGTCGCGGCAAAACAACTGGTGGACGCCATCGCCAAGCGAAGCATGGATGCCGCCGTCGTCATCTACGGCTCCCCAAGACTACTCAAAGAAATACAAACCCTCAACCCTAAACTGAAAGTAATGCCCGAGGCCAACAACGCCGAGACCGCCCGCCGCCTCATCGAAGATCTGCACCCCAAAGTGATCGCCTTCGACGCCCGCGACTTTCAACCTGACGTAATCAAACTCGTGCGCGATGCAGGCGCGGAAATCTACGTCGATCGCCTCGGCGTCGCCGATACGCCGCGACTCTGGCAGGATGCAATCGACCGCGGGGCCGCCGGCATCCAAACCGATCACCCCGGCGAGCTGGTGGACTATTTGAAGAAGAAGGGGTATAAACAAGATTAAGAGGTATTGAATATGGCGTTACGCACCAGTCGCGCCTACGCACCGGCTGAAGTTGTGATCGATCGCAGCCGGTGCAACAACTGCGGGATTTGCACCAAGGTCTGCAACATGACACTGTCGATGCGGGCCGGAGAATTGATTGTCGACCAGAGCCGCCTATGGGGCTGCATCGGCTGCGGCCAGTGCGTTGCCGCCTGTCCGGAGGACGCAATCCGCGTTGAGGGCCGCGACTTCCACACTGCGGATTCCTTCCCCATACCCAGCCGCGAAGAGCGTGCCGATTTTCAGAGCCTGCTGAAGCTGTTCCAAGCGCGCCGCAGTATCCGCCGCTTCCGGCCGCGTGAAGTGCCTCCGGAAGTCATTGGACAAATCATCGACGCCGCATCCACGGCGCCCATGGGTGTGCCGCCATCGGACGTGTCCGTGCTGGTCTTCCGCACCCGTGAAAAGGTCGAGCAGTTCGCCGCCGACCTGCTCGACTCCATGCGCCGCATGCGCTGGATGTTCACTATGCCAGGCCTGCTCCTCATGCGTCCATTGATCGGCAAGGAAGGTTACGAATCGTTCGAGGAATTCGTCGGGCCTCTGGTAGATACTTATCTCGAAGAGCACGAGCGCGGCGTTGACATGCTCTTCTATGACGCTCCGCTGGCGCTCTATTTCTACGGCTCGGCCTATGCCGATCCGGCCGACCCCATCATCGCCGCGACTTACGGCATGCTTGCTGCCGAGTCGCTCGGCCTCGGCTCCTGCATGATCGGACTCCCCGGCCCCTGCATGAAGAACGATCCTCGCCTGCGGACAAAGTACAAAGTCCCAAAGAACTGCCAACCCGGACTCGCCATCGTCTTCGGCTACCCCGACGTGAAGTTCCGCCACGCCGTGCGCCGCCGATTTGCCGAAGTCCGGGAGTGTTAGCCTCCGAGGGCACCCCGCGCTTCCCGCTACTGCCGTTGCGCCGCGCCGCTCAATTGCGCCGACGTGGGCGAGGTGACGATGAAGCTGCCGTTATTGCCGCCGTTGGTGAAGATGGTGACGCCTTCCACCGAAAGAGCCAGGTTCACGAAATTCACCACGACCTTGCCGCTGCAATTGCTCTCCAGCGTATAGGTGCCATTGACCGGTGTTGAGTACACGGTGCTCAGCCCGCCAGCGGAGACCACGCCGCTGGTGGACCCGGTATACTTCCCGGCCCCATCAAGCGTCACCGTCCCAACACCCGATACCGATCCGTAGCCGGTTGCTTTGCCGGTGAGAGTGAGGCCGTAATTGCCCTTGATGGTGGCCAGGCTGCACCCGGCGGACGGGGCCGGGTCTTGTGCCTGGCTGGTTATCGCAACCGAAAATATCGCCAACGCGATTTTGCATGTATTTTTGAGCATCGTTTTACCCCTACTGCCCAACCACCAGCTTGGTCGCGGTGAACGTCGCCGTCCCGGTGAACGTGACCGCTCCGCTGGAATCAAGAGCCTGAAACTTCGAAGTCCCGGTACTCTTGGTGCCGTCATCGGAAAGTGTCATCACACCCTTGATGACATACAGCCCCGCCGCGTTGCCGTCCTTATCGATGTTGTTCTGCAAAAACGTGAAGGTCGCTTCGCGGAAGCCAGTCTTCTTCCATTCGCCCAGCATCGCGCCGGAGAAGTGGTCGTTCGCCGGACCATCCGCCGTTCCGTCAGCACGGAACCGGGCCAGTTGGATGCACTGGCACGGGGGCGCGCCGGCGATCTTCACATAGAAGGTCCAGGTGCCGATCGCATCCTGTGGGTTGAAGCTCTGAGCCGAACCGGCCGGGGCGGCGATGGTCATCAGCGCCAGTGTTGCCATCAAACTCAAAAACATGTTTTTCATCTCGTTAGTCTCCTCAAAGAATATTTGGCGGCGGCTAAGTGCGCCGTCCGGATTCAGAATGCGGCATGTCCTGCGCTAAGATGGAGTGAGTTGCGGTGATCTCACTGTGAAAACGCTGGAAACAAAGAACGTTCCGGAACCGGGTGGCGAGGCTTTGCGCGCTGCCTGCGAACGCATTGCAGCCAGTACGGGGTTCCGCAATTCCGATCGCATGGTACGGTTCCTGCGCTTCGTGGTCGAAAAACACCTCTCCGGCGAGGCGGACCAGCTCAAGGAGTACCTGCTGGGCATCGAGGTCTTCGACCGGCCCGAATCCTTCGACCCGAAGGCCGACACCATCGTTCGCGTGGAAGCGCGGCGGCTGCGAAAAAAGTTGAAAGAGTATTACGACGGAGAGGGCGCGGCCGAGGTGCTGCGGATCGACATCCCGAGGCCTGGGTATGTCCCGGTTGTCACCTCAATCGAAACCGACGCCGAGGCAGAACCGGCCGTCGAGGCACCCGTCGTCCAGCAGCGAAGGCGATGGCTGCCCACCGCAGTTGCCGCCGTGGTACTCCTGGCACTCGTGCTGCTGTGGATGTACCGGCCATCGGCTGAAAACGCGAGGATCGACTCCATCGCGGTGCTGCCGTTCAGCGACATGAGCGCGGCCAAAGATCAGGAGTTCTTCTGCGACGGCTTCACGGAAGAGCTGATCAGTTCGCTCGCTTCGGCCAGCGGGCTGCGCGTGGTTGCTCGCACGTCGACCTTTGCCTTCAAGGGCAAGAATACCGACATTCGCGAGATCGGACATCAGCTAAACGCCGGCGCAATCATCGAAGGCAGCGTCCGCCGCAGCGGCACAACGATGCGCGTCACCGTGCAACTGATCCGCGCTTCCGATGGCTATCACATCTGGGCGAAATCGTTCGACCGCAATACAGAGGATGTGCTCGCCATGCAGCAGGAAATCTCGCAGCAGATCGTGTCGTCATTCAGCAAAAGCCTGGGCGGAGTGCGGACGGCCTCAGAACTGAAGATCGCCAACCTGGAAGCGCACGATCTGTATCTGGTGGGGCGGTATCAACTTAACAAATTTGAGCCGGCATCCATTGAAAAGGCCATGGGCTATTTTCAAAAGGCGATTGAGTTGGATCCACGATCAGCGGAATCGTATAGCGGGCTGGCCGACGCCTATTCGTACCTTATTGACATGGATTACATGCCGACCTCGCAGATACTAACCATGGCACGCAATGCGGCTGACAAGGCGCTGGAACTCGCTCCGAATCTGGCCGATGCGCACACCGCCCGCGGCTTGGTCGCGCATGAATTGGAGTGGGATCAGGCCCGTGCGGAAAAGGAGTTCAAGCGGGCCATTGAGCTGCGGCCGAGTTTTGCCTATGGCATCCATTGGTATGCGCACTTCCTGGAGAGCCAGGGCAAGATGGAAGAGGCGCTGGCGGAGATGCGGCGGGCCTTGGCGATGGATCCTCTTTCGCGGATGTACACTACCGACGCGGGAATGATTATGTGGAAGATGCACCGCAATGACGAAGCGGCGGCGTTTGCAAGGCGTGTGCAGGAACTGGACCCGGAATACATGTTTCTTGACATCATGCTCGGAGGCGTTTACCGTGGCAAAGGTGACTGGCCAACGGCGATGAAACACTATCGAGCCATTCGAGCAAAGATGCCGGAAGTGCCACTGGTCGTAGGGATGCTGGCCCAGGCTGAAGCTCTTTCGGGAAATGCTGCGGGAGCACGCCGCGAGTTGGCGGCGCTTGTGGATTTGTCGAAAAAGAGCTACGTGCCCGATTACCTTTTCGCGCTGGTTTACGATTCGCTGGGAAACCACGAGGCCGCTCGCGGCTCGCTAAAGAAGGCAGTGGACGCGCATAGCGGCCTGCTCATCTGGATGAGTAACTCGCCGTTATTCGACGGGCTGCGCGCCGATCCCGGGTGCAAAGAACTGCTGGCAAAAATCGGCCACTAACCGCGGCGCGGCACGCTGCGGCCTTCGCTCTTGTACTTTTCCAGCAGCGCTTTCATGCGGCTTACGACTTCGGGTTTTTCCGCGTATAGGTTCTTGCGCTCCTGCGAATCGGCGCTCAGGTCATATAGCTCGCCGGGTTGTTCGTGCGCAGAGTAGTTGCGTTCCTTCTTGAACCACTCCGGCTCTTTGTTGTTGTCGCCGGTCTTCGCGTCAATGAAGACCCACTGGCCCTGGCGAATCGCAAAATTGCCATTCGCGCTGTGGTGCACGGTCGCTTCGCGGATCGGCTTCTTCGATTTCTTGCCGAGAATCGCAGGCAGGATGTTGTAGCTATCTTCAGCGGCATCGTTCGGCAGTTTGTGGCCGAGCATGCCGGCCAGCGTAGCCATCAGATCGGTTTGGCAGATCACTTCATCGCTCGATGAACCGGGCTTGATCTTGCCGGGCCAGCGCGCCACCCACGGCACGCGATGCCCGCCTTCCCACGCATCGCGCTTCACGCCGCGCAGTTCACCCATCGAGTAGTGGCCGAATTTTTGAACGCGTTCATAAGCGTGGATCTCCGGCCCGTTGTCGCTGGTAAAAATGACCAGCGTGTTGCTGGTGAGCTTGGCGCGGTCGAGCGCATCAAGCAATTGGCCGAGCGAGTAATCCACCTGATGGACCCAATCGCCATACGGGCCGACCTGCGTCTTGCCTTGAAACTCTTTCGCCGGCACAACAGGCGTGTGCGGCCCGGTTGACGCGAAGTACAAGAAGAACGGCTCCTTCGGCTTTGCGCCACGCTCTTCTATGTACTTCACGCTGCGCCGCGTAATTTCAGGCAGCACATCTTCCTGCTTCCAGCCAGGAATCATCGGCCCAGGGCGGCTATCGATGGGTCCGAACACAGGGTTCGGACCCTGCTGCATGTTGCCGCCGGCGAAGACCGCCGTGGGCTTGCCCTGCACGCGATCGTTCTCAATATACGCGTAAGGCGGATAGTTGGGCAGGTCCATTCCGAAGTAATAATCGAAGCCGCGCTTGATAGGGCCTTCGCCGACGGGCTTATCGAAATCGACGTTCGTTTTGCCCTGCACGAACTTCGGCGGCTGGCCATCCAGCGTTGGCCACGCAAAGCCCAGGTGCCACTTGCCAAACGCGGCGGTTGTGTAGCCGTGCTGCTTCAACATGGCGGGAACAGTGAGGCGGCCCTTTTCGATGAGCGCATTGTCCCACTGCACCAGCACGCCTTTCTTCAGGCTCGAGCGCCAGCAATAGCGGCCGGTAAGGATGCCGTAGCGAGTCGGCGTACAGACTGCGGTGGGGTCGTGCGCATCAGTGAAGTGCACGCCCTGGCTGGCCAACCGGTCGAGGTTCGGCGTGGGGATCTTGCTCTTCGGATTTTGAAAGCCCGCATCGCCGAAGCCGAAATCATCGGCCAGAAAGTAGACGATGTTGGGCTTCTGTTCAGCCGCCGCCAGAGGAGCAGCGAGCGCGGAGACAGCCAGAAATTGCCGGCGATTCAGCATGGCTTATTTCACCGCGTTGCCGGCGATGAATACCTTGTGGATGGAGCGCGTGTTCTTGATGTCGGTGAGCGGGTTCTTATCGAGCACGACGAGATCGGCCCACTTGCCGGCTTCGAGCGTACCCAGCGTTTTCGATACACCGAGGAACTCGGCGTTGCGCTTGCTGAACGCGGTGATCATCTGCATGGGTGTCATGCCGGCTTCTTTGCTCAGTTCCAATTCCCAATGTTCGAAGAAGCCGGAGAAGCGCGCGGGCGGGCCCGTGTCGGTCCCGAAGCCGTAGTTCACTCCGGAATCGGCGAGCTTCTTCAGGTTCTTCTTCGCGGTCTCCAGAAAGCCGGGGAACTTGTCGTAGTTCGGATACGCGGCCATCTTCTTGTGCAACTCGTCGCTCTTCAACGCGGCCACTACGGCGGGCGAAACGCCGCGCGTGAAGAACGGATCGTTGATGAACGGTGGCGTCTTGACGAAGGCGAACACACTGGCTTCGCGCGTGAAGGTGGCGGCCATCTGCCATGCGCCCTTCTTCTTCATGATGTCGATCAGCGCCTGGTCCACAGGCTTGTCGCGCACACTGTGGGCGAGGCCATCGAGACCAGCGCTGACGAGGTCCTTCGCATCCTGCAAATAGAAGATGTGCGCGGCCACTTTGAGCCCGTGTTTATGGGCGTTCTGAATGATGGCGGCGGAAAGCGGGAGCGGGATTTTGACTTCGCGGCCGAGGTGATCGTCGACCCAGATCTTCACGATGTCGACCTTCTTCGCGGCCAGTTCGTTGACGTCTTTTTCCACCTGGGCGACGGTCTCCACTTCGTAGGGAACGCCTTTCATGCCCATCGCGGTGGTGGGATAGCCGCCCTTGCCGGTGAAGCCGCGGCCGGCGGTGAAGATGCGCGCCACGTTGGGGCGGCCGGCACGCTGTTCGGCGCGCATGGTGAAGACCAGGTCCTGATCGCTGCCCATGCTGAGCACGGTGGTGACGCCGTAGGAGGCGTAGTTGTGGAGCTGCGCGGTCATGTTATCGCGCGTGTAGTTTTTCGGGTCCTGGACGAGGTCGATAGTGTTGCCGAGATGGCCGTGCAGATTGATGATGCCGGGCATGATGAACTTGCCGGCGAAGTTGATGCGCTCGGCTCCGGCCGGGGCTTTGAGCTGTGCTTTCGGGCCGACCCATTGGATGCGCCCGTCGGTGACGATCATCGCCGAATCGGCCTGCGCGGCCTTGCCGGTGCCATCGATCAGCGTGAAGCCTTCAAGGATTTTCGTTTCAGCGGACAGCGTGGCCGCACTGAGTGACAGCGCGAGAAGTAGTTTCATTTCCGTTCTCATGTTTTGGGTATCGTAACACAATGGCCGGGCGCGGGCTTGCTAGTCTTCGAGTTCGTGTCAAGGCAAAGTAGAAAGTTCCTATTCCCAGCAAAGTAGAAAGTTCCGGTTTTAGGTATGCACGTGGGAAGCGCGTGCTAATCTGAGCGTGCCGGTGAAGCGGAGACGGGCTCTGGTGGCGACCAACCCGATCAAGGAATAGCCGGTCGGAACTCATCGCGGACGATGGGCAGGGCGCGCTCCTTCCGTCGCGTTCTTTAGCTGGGCCTCGGTGCCGACCAACGGGAGGCGGCAGTCCGGCCCCGGCTCTAATTGCTCGAAAGGCTCCATCGGAGTGATAGATTCCGCCATGCCTTAAAAAACGCACCCTGGGCATCCCAGGGTTGTTTGCAACCGCAGTTACGGAATGGCGTGTAAGGGATCGTCGTAAACGCTCCATCAACGCTGTGAAAAAAGCCTCCGGCTTACCAGCCGGTGCGTGCGGAGCGTTTCCCTGTATAGGGCGAACTTTGCCTTCGCGCCATCTCCGGAACCGTGATGGTAAGTCCACAGGAAGCCTCCGATGTGAGCGGCGGCGCATGAGAGCCGTTACGCCAGCAACGATCGGGCACGGAGTCGTGACCCGTCCCAATCGCCGGAGTGCGGAAAGAGCAAAAGGGCCATTCGCATGACAAGGAAGCTGCCCATGGATATAACACAGCTGTTCCGGAAGACTGGACGCATGGGTAGGAAGATTGGCGGCAAGCGCAGTCTCCAAACCATGACGCCTGAGGACCGTAGCAAGCGTGCCAGGAAGGCTGCGGCGGCATCGGCGGAGGCCCGGAAAGAGGGGGCGCAGCAGCGCATTGCTACAGTCGGCCCCACCCTGCAAGCGCCGCCTGTCCGGGCCTCGAAGCCGCAAGCGCTGATTCTCGCCGATCAAATCCTGAACCGTCTGCTTGGGTATGTGCACAAGGGGAGCCGGGCTCACAAAGACTACTACCGGAATGCGCTTCCAATTCTTGCGCCACGTGACCTGAATTGGATTGCGGATGTGTTGCTGCGGGTGGAGGCCGGCGAGCATGACCCATTGCGCCCCACGCCGTATTAACTGGTTCTCGACAGCACGGCCCTCAGCGGCGTGGGCAAAACCGTGGAGGACGACAAGGCTTTGGCAATAACAGCGCCCTGCGCCGCTACGTGGCGATGTGATCGGCGGCATCGGCGTGGAATGACGGATCGGCATCCTTGGATGCGTGAACTGCGGCATGTACTAGCGCTCCTGCTTGGCACTGTCGATGGCCAGCCACAACGGAGGACTGGGCTTGTCCCAAAAGCCATCCATCCAGCGGCTCTTGCCGCCCGCGTTGTGGTCTTTGCGAACCGCCTTCTTCGCCGGCGATTTCGGCTTATCCGGCGGCCTCTGCCCGCACTCGCCGATTTCCACATAGCGGCCTTGGAAGCGCGCCTTCAGGTCGCCGTTCAGCCGGAGTTCCACGCGCAGGCTCTGGCGCTTCATCCCGGGTTGCACATCCTCGCGGGCGATCTGATAGCGCTTACTATAAAAGGGAAAGCTGTAGTCGTTGAGGATGATCCGATCCTCGACGTGACTGAGCGCGGAGCCCAAGTCGAAGTCCTCCGACAACAGACGATGCAGATCTTCCTTGCCCTTCGCCGGCTTGGCGAATTTTTCGTTCCATTCCGGCCAATACTCCTTCTCCAAAAACTCGTTGGCCGCTTGCATCGTGGTTGCCTGGGCTAACCGCAGTTCCTTCACCAAGCGATCTTGATCGGTATGAAAACTGCGCTCAATGCGCCCCTTGGCCTGGGGCGAGTACGCCGCAATCCAGCCGATTCCCAACTCCCGCAGCGCCCGTCCGAGCTGTGTCAACCGGTCCGCTTCGCGCTGTTGTTGCTTGCTCTCACCTGGCCGTGGAGGCACGGAGAAAATGGAAGCCCGGTCCGTGTAGTAGTCCACGGCGCGGCCGAAACGCTCCAGATACTCCCAAAGTACACCCATGTTTTCACGTGTCCCGTCGCTTCTCACAAACCGTCCCCAACACCGGCTAGTGGCATCGTCAATCATGGCGATCAGATATCGCACCGGCTCTCCGCGCCCCTCCAGCCAGTCATGTGTGGAGGTGTCCCATTGCACCAGTTCGCCACAATGGCTGCGCCGCGGCCGCCATTGGTGAACCTCCTTCAGCTTGCGAGAGCGGCTCTCCCAGATCTTCTCGCCGATCATCCATTGGCGGACGGTTTCCTTGCTGACCTCGATCTGATGCCGTTTGGCCAACTGCTCAGAGGCGAAGGTGGGTCCGAAATCATGCCACAGGGGCGACTTCAAAATCTCCAACGCTTGTGTCTTGATCTGCCCTGAAATTCGGCGGTTCGACTCCTGGCCGCGTAGCCCGTGAACGACTACGGCGTCTCCTTTGGATTTCATCTCCGCCAGTAATGATCGAACCCACCGTTCGGTGATTCCCATCTTCTCCGACGCCACTTTCTGCGTCACTACGCCGTCCTTGGCCCTCTTTAACCATTCCAACCAATCTCGTTCTTGTTGCGACATTGCGATTCGTTCCATCTCTACAGCTTTAGGCTGTCAATAGGAACTTTCTACTTTGCCCATTTAGGAACTTATCATTTTGCCGCGACGAAGCACACCTTCTCCTCGCCCTGCCTCCACTCACTTCTGATATACTTTCCGCACCTCCACAATACCCCTAACCCTAAACTCCGAATCCTCTTCAGTCCCGAACAACATTACTTTTCCAGGGATGACCAAATCCCCCCTCCGCTTTGCGCTTTAACAGGCGTAGGAAAAAATGACCTACTTTACCGCAACACAAAAAACAGTGCAGGCACTGACCGCACTTGCCATGCTCTCCACGGTGCCGCAATCCCTTGCCGCCGTGATCAATTTCGACAGCCTCGCTGGCCCCGTCGCCCTCACCAACCAGTACGCCGCACAAGGCATCATGTTCAACCAGATCGAGGCAACCAGTCAATTCGCCACCAGCTTAGTGTCCGTCTCCGCACCGAACTACGCCACGCCCTTCTACTCCAACGCCAATCCCGGATCGTTCTGGTTCGTCGATCCCGCCACCAATGCAGCCGCCTATGTCTCCAGCGTCAGCCTCACCTTCAACGGCTACAACAACGTGGGCGGCTGGTTCGACGGCGCGACGATTCAGGCGTTGGATGTCTCAAACACCGTGATAGCCGGACAAACCCAAACCCTCAACCCGTCCACCGGCACAAACTACGGATCCACTACCCTTACATTCACCGGCCAGGTCCACGAACTGCTGTTCACCAACATCCTGAACACCAACGGCCTGGGCATTCTGCCCTTCGATAACGTGACCTTCGGCGCGCTAACCCCTACCCCGGAACCATCCACCTGGTTGCTCGCCGCCTCGGCCTTGGCCGCCGGCTGCCTCCGCAGGCGCCGCTAACGACTCCGTGGGTGTTCCTGCATGCTTTTTCCAGCTGGCACCCGCGGGGCCACGTCAAGCTGAACGGCTTTCCTGGTATGGGGCATTCCTTCTCCACTTGGCGTGGCTCGACGAAACCGGCGTCGGCAATCGGGATTGGATAGAACCCACCGACTTTATGCTCCGTTTCCGGGCTTTCTGTCCAGCTGCATTTGAGTCATCGGCTGCAGTCGCCGGGCAAGTGAAGGCAAAGGTTTGGCGTTATGATTCATAGCAGGGCTAAGAACAGGTGCCTCGCGGGAAACTCCCAAAATGTAAAGCGCATTCAAATCCCATATGCGCTTGTCTGAGGGGGCGGGCTGTGGTCTAATTGCACTTGAACGCATGCCGAAGATGAAGCAACCTCTTGGTGCAGTAAAGCTTTCGCCTGATCAGATTGATTATCTGAGAGCGAGAATGGATCATTTTGCCAGGCGCAACCCCTCAAGCGGCATTAGCCCAACTGAATACTCTTATCTTTATTCTTATTTGGCGCTCCAGAAGATCACCTACCTTTACGACGACGAATTAATCGAGGGGCTGAAATGGGTTGACAAAAAGAAAAGCGGCAAGTCCGAAGAGTTGCTGGACGCCTACTTGATAGTCAACTTAGGTGATGAGATCCAGTTGAAATTGTTTCAGTTCAAGTTTCAGGAGAACTACGGCGGCGGAATTTCAACGAAAGAGCTGTATGCATTCGTAGACCGAATGAACAGGGTATTCTTGCGTGGCGACTTGCAAGATGCCCAAACGTTGGAAGCATTCAAAGAGGTCAGGTCCGCTCTTGAGGAGGCGCGCAAGGCCAATGTCCGCGCCCGCACTCGCATTCAATGTTATTACATCGTTAACGGTCAAAATGTATCGCATACTGACGCCGCCAAGGTCCAGGAAATCCGCGACACATTTTCGCACGACCGCCAGACCTTCGGGTTTACTTTTGAAACATACGGCGGCTTGGACATCTATAGCCTCTGTGCTGAGGGCCGCATTCCCATTCAGGAGGAATCGCTGGACCTGCTCTATGAGTGGCAGGACGGCTCGATTCTTAATCACAATATTGGCCGAAATCCGAATGGAATGCCTGAGCAGGTTCTTGTAGGCTTTGTGAACGTAAACCAACTGATACGATTAGTGGATCGCTATAGCAACAATGAATTATTCGAGAAGAATGTTCGTCTTTTCCTTGGCCATCGGAAAGAGGTAAACCGCCGAATCGTTGAGACCATCACCGGCAACCAGAGCGCCTGGTTCGGATTCATGAACAACGGCGTTAGCATCACCGCCGACACAGTATCCGTCGATCTTCCTCCAAGTAAGCAGAAGGTCAAAGTGCGACTAAGCGGAATGCAGATCATCAATGGATGCCAAACTGTCAACGCACTGTATCACGCTAAGTACGCTCCGGAGCTGAAGGATCGCTTTCAAGGTAACTCCAACGTGTTGGTACGAATCTATCAAGTCGGACCAACCAATAAGGCGTTTTTGGACGCTCTGATAATAGCCACAAACTCGCAGAACGCGATTCGACCCGAAGATCTCCTTTCCAACGACAACATCCAGAGAACCCTCCAATTGGTTTATCGAGAATACGGGATCGGCTACGAGCGCAAGGAAGGCGAAACGTTGCCCGGAAACTACGTCACGACATTCAGCAAGGAACAAGCAGCCATGGCCTATTTGGGCGTTTTCATGGGGTATTGCTCTAAACTTCGCAACTCCTTGAGTCGGCGTGAGTTCTTTCGCGAGGGTGACGATTACTACAAAGCTTTCGACCTTCGCGGCGAAGATGGGGATACACAGTCCGGGCCACTGCCAGACAATTTTGAGCCTAACGAAAAAACAAACCGTAGGAGCCTCCTGATATTAGCGGCGCGCTGCCTCGAAGAGATCTGTCGGTCGGAGGTCACAGCAATTCAGGATAAGAAAGAGCGCGGCTCGTTGCGCAAAGGAGCCTATTATTTGGCCCACATCGCATATCTGCTTAGAAAAAAGCAAATTGACGAGCTTGTCGACGAAGCGGCGAGCCAGAGCAGAACCCTTCAAGTTGCAAAAGCATTTATGACCGCTGTAACAAAACTCGGCAAGGAGGTGTTCGACGAAGCGAAGAAGACCTTTAAGACAGAGTTGGCCGTCTACATGAAAAACGAAGGTGCGAACGAAGACGCGGCTCTCAAGAACTCTGCATTCGCTGATCAAATAGACATGGCAGCACGCCAACAGTAAAGGGGATTTGCAAGCCATGCGTCGGACACCGCTTTTGAAAAATGCCAGTCATCATTTCAGACGAAGTCCTCTTCGCAGCTAACCTCAGCGAAGCGGAACTCAAGCAGGAAATCGCCGTAGTTCTGTTTCAGCAAGAGCGCTTGACGTTGGCGCAAGCAAGCCGTTTCGCCGAAATCGGCCAACTGGCCTTTCAAGCCCTACTCGCAGACCGCCAAATTCCGATCCACTATGGAGTGGAAGAATTCTTGCAAGATATGCGGACTTTGGATTAAGCAGTGCGGCCTTGGTCGTTGTTAAGGAACTTGATACGGATTGATGTCCCCATAAACGGCACCCCGCCCTGTTTTATCCGTGCCTGCCCGCCGAAGCTCAAAGAGCGAAGGAGGGTCCATCGGTGTGAATCCGTGGCTAAATACGTTTTCCCGCCCCACCCAGTCACCACCAATCCCAAAATCCTTACCCACACAAACCAAACCACTTATCCCCGCCACCTCTCCCGCCCCCTTCCCCCGCCGTGCTATAGATAAACCGCGGCGTCCCCAACCCGGCGCCCACAAAAAAGGAGAAAACGATGCCAACAGCACACCTAAATTGCAGAACGAACCCAAAAATCGCACCCAACCCACACACCCCAAACCACTTACGCGAAAAAAAACGAACCCACCGCCAGCTACCCCGTCCACAAGCTGGCCCCGTCATCTGGTATACTTGGAAGTTCATGCTTGGTCTCTCCATCGCTCGCATCCATCACCACCACCGGCTCCATCTGGCGTGACGGGCGAACCATGATATCCCTAGGAAATTTGTGGAAAGGTTGCCCGCCGCAATAACGGCGGGTATTTTTTTATCTAAATGGATCTCGATTTCAAAAAGACCGGCGGCCTGATTACCGCCGTCGTCCAGGACGACAACTCGAACCGCGTTCTCATGGTCGGCTACATGAACGAAGAAGCGTTCCAAAGGACCGTCGAAACCGGCTTCGTCACCTTCTTCAGCCGCTCGCGCAACAAGCTGTGGCTCAAGGGCGAAACCTCCGGCCACAAACTCGTCGTCAAAAGCATCTTCACCGACTGCGACAAAGACGCGGTCCTCGTGAAAGCCGAAGAACTCGGCCCCGGCGTCTGCCACGACGGCTACCAGAGCTGCTTCTACCGCCGCCTGGATGGCGCCGAATGGACCATCAACGAAGAGCGCGCCTACGATCCGAAATCCGTCTACGGGAGCAACGCATGAAACTGAAACTCGGTATTCCTAAAGGAAGCCTCGAAAACGCGACCATCGATCTGTTCCGTCGCGCCGGCTTCGTCATCACCACCTCCAGCCGTTCCTACTTCCCAACCATCGACGATCCGGAAATCGAGTGCATGCTCATCCGCGCCCAGGAAATGGCCCGCTACGTCGAAGACGGCGTCCTCGACGCAGGCCTCACCGGCCTCGACTGGGTCGCCGAATGCGAAGCCAACGTGCACGCCGTGGCCGACCTCGTCTACGCCAAGCAAAGCTTCGGGAAAGTGCGTTGGGTACTCGCCGCGCCCGAATCCTCGCCCTTCAAAACCGTGCAAGATCTGGAAGGCAAAATCATCGCCACCGAACTCGTCGCAACAACCAAGCGCTACCTCGCCAAGAACGGCGTCACCGCCAAAGTCGAATTCAGCTGGGGCGCCACCGAAGTGAAGCCGCCCGAACTGGCCGACGCCATCGTCGAAGTCACCGAAACCGGCTCCTCGCTGCGCGCCAACAAACTGCGTATCCTCGAAACCGTCCTCGAATCCAACACGCAGTTGATTGCCAACAAAACCGCGTGGGCAGACGATTGGAAACGCCGTAAACTCGGCGATATCAAAATGCTGCTCGAAGGCGCAATCAACGCCCTCGGCAAAGTCGGCCTCATCCTCAACGTGGAAAAAACCAAGCTCGCCGACGTGCTCGCCATGCTGCCCGCGCTCAAGAACCCGACCATCTCGCATTTGAGCGACGAGAACTGGCTCGCCGTCCATACCATCCTCGACGAGACCACCGTCCGCACCATCATCCCGCGCCTGAAAGAAGCCGGAGCGCAAGGCATTGTAGAGTACCCGTTGAACAAGATTGTGATGTAGCCATGATCCGAATCGTCGAAGCCAATCAAGTAACCCGAATCCTCGCCCGCAAAGCGGTCAGCCTGGCGAACGCCGAAGCCGTCGTGCGCCCGATTCTCGAAGCAGTAAAAAACCGAGGCGACAAGGCGCTGATCGAATACGCCAAACAGTTCGACCAACTCGATCGCAAAACGGTAGCCGTCCCCGCCAAAGAACTGGCCGCCGCCGAAGCCGCGCTCGACCCGGCCTTCAAAGCCGCCGTCCAAGTGGCCGAAAAGAACATCCGAGCTTATGCCCAGTTGCAGCTGCCCGTCGCGAAATCGAAACAGATTTCGCCCGGGGTAAAGCTAGGCCAGATCGTTCGCCCGCTCGATACCGTTGCCGCCTACATCCCCTCCGGCCGCTATCCCCTGCCCTCCACGCTGTTGATGACAGTGATCCCGGCGCAGGAAGCAGGCGTGCCGAATGTCTGCGTTGCCTCGCCCCGCGCGGTCACCGAGATTTACGGTACGGCATCGTATCTAAAGGTCAACCACGTATTTCAAATGGGCGGCGCTCAGGCCATCGCCGCGTTTGCCTACGGCACCAAAACAGTTCCGCGCGCCGACCGCATCGTCGGCCCCGGCAACATTTATGTCGCCGCCGCGAAGAAATTGCTCGCAGGCGATGTCGGCATCGACTTCGTCGCCGGCCCCACCGAAATCCTCATGATCGCCGACGACGGCAACCCCGCGTGGATCGCCGCCGACATGCTGGCGCAGGCCGAACACGATCTCGACGCTTCTGCGGTGCTGCTCACCACATCGAAGCAGCTCGCCGAAGCCGTCTCCGCCGAAATCGAACTGCAGCTGACCACGCTGACCACCAAAGCCATCGCCCGCAAAGCGATCGATAAGAACAGCGCCATCATCCTGGTTGACTCGCTCGCGCAAGCCGTCGAAATCAGCAACCGCTTCGCGCCCGAACATCTCAGCATTCCCGACGCGTCCCTGCTCCCTGCGATCCGCCACGCAGGCAGCGTCTTCATCGGCCCGTTCAGTCCGGAAGCCGCAGGCGACTACGCCTCCGGCCCCAATCACGTGCTGCCCACATCCGGTGCGGCCCGGCTACGTGGCGGCCTATCTGCAGCGGACTACGTCAAAGTAATTTCCACACAAGAATTGAACGCCGCCGGCCTGAGCAAAATCGCAAAATCAGTAACCACCATCGCTCGCGCCGAAGGTCTCGAAGCACACGCCCGTTCGGTTGAGGTTCGCAATGCCAGGTGACAAACCCAAGCCCCGCGAAGCCGTCCGTAAGATGGCGCCCTATCACCCGCCCACCGGCGGACGCTCCGGCAAACTGCGTCTCGACTTCAACGAAAACACCATCGGCTGCTCGGAAAACGTCACGCGCTACATCGTCGAAAACCTGACCGAAGAATCGCTGACCATCTATCCGGAATACACCGAAGTCCGCGCTGACCTGTCGAAATACTTCCGCGTCGCTGACGAAGAGATGGTGCTCACCAACGGCACCGACGAAGCCATTCAAGTCCTTATCAACACCTATGTCGATGACGATGACGACGTGCTGATCCTCAAGCCCGCCTACGCCATGTATCGCTTCTACGCCGAAGTGGCAGGCGCGTCGATTCGCGAAATCGAATACCGTCCCGGCACGCTCGCCTTCCCTCTGCAGGAACTGCTCACCGCCATTCACCCCGATACGAAGGCGATCCTCATCTCGAATCCGAACAACCCCACCGGAACCGGGATCGATCTTGAAAGCATCACCAAAATCCTGAAGCGCGCCCCCCAAGCCGCCGTGTTGATTGACGAGGCCTACTACGAATTCAGCGGCGTCACCGCGTTGGGCTTGATCAAGGAATATCCCAACCTGTTCGTCACGCGCACCTTTTCCAAAGTGTTCGGCATGGCCGCCATGCGCTTCGGCTGCATGTTCTCCCAGGCCTCGAACGTTGCCTTCCTGCGCAAAGCGCAATCGCCGTACAGTGTGAACGCGCTGGCCGCCCTGGCCGCCCGCGGCGCAGTGCGCGACTCAGCTTACATCCAGCGCTACGTAGGCGAAGTGCTCGCCGCACGCGAACTTCTCTACGTCGGCCTCGAAAAGCTGAACATTCCTTACATCAAAAGCCAGGCCAACTTCGTGCTGTTCTTCGCCGGAGATCGATCCATTCCCATCCGCGACAAACTGCGCGAACTGGGCGTCCTGATTCGCGACCGCAGCTATGAGATCGCCGGCTGCGTCCGCGTCACCGTCGGCACGCGCGATCAGATCCGAAAATTCCTGTCAGCATTGGAGACCATCTGGTGAGCACTCTAGACATCATTGTATTCGACATGGACGGAGTGTTAGTCGAAGTCTCCGAGTCATACCGTGAGACCATCTGCCGCACCGTGGAACACTTCACCGGCCACGGCATTACGCGCGAACTGATTCAGGACTACAAGAATCAGGGCGGCTGGAATAACGACTGGTCGCTCTCGCAAAAGATCTGCGCCGACATGGGCGTGGCCGTCGAATACCAAACCGTCGTCGACTACTTCAACGGCATCTTCTTCGGCGAAAACAACGACGGCCTTATCCTGCGTGAACAATGGTTCGCCGCACCGGGCCTGCTGGAACGCATCGCCGAAAAACACGACTTCGCCATCTTCACCGGCCGCCTGCGTGACGAAGCTTCGATCACCCTCCGCCGTTTTGCAGGCGGCCTGCGCTTTGATCCGCTCATCGGTGCTGACGATGTGGAGAACGCCAAACCCGCACCAGACGGCCTAAACAAAATCGCCGCCATGCATCCCGGCCGCAAGCTCTGGTACATTGGCGACACAGTGGACGACGCGCGCAGCGGCCGCGCCGCCGGCGTTCCGTTCATCGGCATCGCCGCCCGCAACAACTCCCGCTACGACGAACTCGTAGCCCTGCTGAACCAGGAAGGCGCCGTCGCCATCCTCGACGACATCAATCAACTGGAGACCGTACTCGGCATATGAGAACCGCCACCATCCAACGCGACACCAAGGAAACGCAGATCTACGGCAAGCTGCGCATCGAAGGCAAAGGGATCTACAAGATCTCCACCGGCATTCGTTTCTTCGATCACATGCTGGAGCTGTTCACCAAGCATGGCGGCTTCGATCTGGAGATCAAAGCCAAAGGGGACCTGGATGTGGACCAGCACCATACCGTGGAAGACGTGGGCATCGTGCTCGGCCAGTTGTTTGCCAAGGCACTGGGCGATCGCAAGGGCATCAATCGCGCCGGCTACTTTCTGTTGCCGATGGATGAGACGCTCGCCGTGTGCGCCGTTGATCTCGGCGGCCGCCCCGCGCTGGTCTACAAGGATCGCGTGAAGGTGGTGCTCGTCGGCGATCTGCAAACCGAACTCGTGGAAGATTTCTTTGGCGGTTTTGTCGCCCATGCCGGAGCCAACCTGCATGCCAAAATCATGTACGGCCGCTCCAACCATCACAAGATTGAAGGCATCTTCAAATGTTTCGCCCGGGCCATGAAATACGCCTGTTCGAAAGATGCCCGCTTGAAGGATCAACTACCTTCAACCAAGGGACTCTTATGATCGCTGTCTTCGATTATGGTGCAGGCAACCTGCGCAGTGTGCAGAACACACTGGGCGCAATCGGCGCGCAATATAACGTAGTTGACGATTCCGCCGGACTGCGCGGAGCATCGAAAATCATTCTGCCCGGCGTCGGCCATTTCGGCCAACTGGTTCGTTCGCTCGATGCCATGCGTGTGCGCTCCACCTTGCTCGAATGCATCGACGCGGGCATCCCCTTTCTCGGCATCTGCCTCGGCATGCAGGCGCTGTTCGAACTCAGCGATGAAGCTCCAGAAGTCGCGGGCTTCGCCAAATTCAAAGGCACGGTGAAGCGTTTTCCGCTCGATGCGCGCGTGCCCCATATGGGCTGGAATGAGATCGAGCCTCTGCGCGAATCGCGCCTGCTCGCCAACATCGGCCCCAAGCCTTACGTCTACTTTGCCCACAGCTACTTCGTGCCCGTGTGCGAAGCGGCCTCGGCCACTTGCACTTACGGCGAGCCCTACACGGCGGTGCTCGAACAGGGCAACATCTTCGGCGTACAATTCCACCCTGAAAAATCGGGGCCTCTGGGTTTGCGCATCGTCAAGAATTTTGTGGAGATTTAAGGCATGCTCGCAAAACGAATCATTCCTTGTCTGGACGTGACCGCGGGCCGCGTCGTCAAAGGCGTCAACTTCGTCAACCTGCGCGATGCCGGCGATCCGGTGGAACTGGCCGACCGCTACAATGAGCAGGGCGCCGACGAGATCGTGTTCCTCGATATCACCGCATCGAGCGACAACCGCAATACCATGATTGACATGGTCGCCCGCGCCGCGCGCAAAGTCTTTATCCCGCTCACCGTGGGCGGCGGCTTGCGCTCTGTGAAAGACGCGCGCCGCGTGCTGATGGCCGGTGCGGATAAAGTCGGCGTCAACACTTCGGCCGTGCGCGATCCCGATCTCATCACCGCGATGAGCAAAGAGTTCGGCGCGCAGGCAGTGGTGCTCGCCATCGATGCCCGCCGCCGGCCCGATGGCGGATGGAACGTCTTCACCAAGGGTGGCCGCGTGGACGAAGGCCTCGACGCAGTGGAGTGGGCCGCACGCGGCGAGCAGTTGGGCGCAGGCGAGATCCTGCTCACCTCGATGGACACCGACGGCGTAAAGGGCGGCTTCGATTGCGAACTGACGCGCGCCGTTTCGCGCGCCACGCACATCCCTGTGATCGCCTCCGGCGGAGCCGGCAAGCCTGAAGATTTTCTCGAAGTGCTCACCGAAGGCGAAGCCGACGCCGCGCTCGCCGCCAGCATCTTCCACTACGGCACTTACACCGTCGACGATTTGAAAGAGTTTTTAGACCGGCACAACATTCCGGTGAGGAGAACGGTTTGATCATTCCATGCATTGATCTGATGGGCGGCAAGGTCGTCCAACTCGTGCAGGGCCGCGAGAAGGCACTCGAAGGCGAAGCGCCACTCAAGATGTTGGAGAAGTTCGCCGCATTCCCGCAAATTCAGGTGATCGATCTGGATGCTGCCATCGGCACTGGCGAAAACGATGCGATCGTCGAGTTGCTCGCATCGCACGCAGTCACACGAGTTGGCGGCGGCGTCCGCGATGCCGCGCGCGCCAAGAAGCTGATCTCGCAGGATGTGCATCGCGTGATCGTCGGCACCTCGGCATTTGCTAAGGACGGCCCGAATCACGCACTGTTGAGCGAGATCGCCTCGGCCGTAGGCGCGGAGCGCGTTGTCATCGCCGTCGATTCCAAAGACGGCAAAGTCGTAGTGAAAGGTTGGCGCGAGTCGACGCAATTCACTGCCGAAGAAGTGATCAACAAGTTGGAGCCTTACTGCGGCGGCTTCCTCTGCACCTATGTCGACAAAGAAGGCATGATGCAAGGCACCAACCTCGATTGGTTCCGCGCCCTCCGCGCCGCCACGACGCACGAACTCACCGCCGCCGGCGGCATCACTACATTGGAAGAGATCGCCGAACTGCAGCGCATGAACGTCCACGCCGCACTGGGCATGGCCATCTACACCGGCCGCCTGGATCTGGCCGAACTAGCGAAGCTCTAACCGAGTTTTTCGCGCAAACGTTGCAAGCCGCGCATCACCTCTTCGCGATTCTTCGCGGATGTCATCCAGCGCGGGAGTCTGCTATCGAGACTTCTGTTGGCCCAGCCGAACGTTTCGTCCCGACGTCGTTCGCGCAGGCCAGCGCCAATGAACTTCTCCAGGAACTCAAGGTGCTGTTCGTTCAGTGCCCACAGAGTTTCGCCGCAACACGGCACCTGCAGCCAAAGCTCTACGCCGCCAGGCCAGGGTTTGTTATTAGCTCCGCAGTGCAGGCAACTAAAGGCCAGCTCATTGTTTTGGTGAACAGCCTTGGCGCACTTGTGGCATTTCAAGCACTCCACCAACTCCGAGTTGCCGAACGTGCCGAGCCATTCCCGCGCGGCTTGGAAGCGGTTTTCATTTGCCATGCAGCAACCTGTCCAGGTCTTCTGCAATCGCCGGCAAGCGTTCGGGCGAGCGAACCAGATTGGCGATTCCCATGTCGCGATAGTTGGCGTAGAACAGTTCGACTGCCATCGCAGCGGCAGCATATGCAATCGAAGCGTTGGCCGCGTTCAAACCGGAGAACGTCTGGTTCATTTGCGCCAGCTTCGGCAGGCCGCCCTTTTTTGTAAGCTCCCGCACCACGGCGCGGCGCGCCGGGCTTGTGACCTGGCCTGAGAGTTTCTGCGCCAAGCCTTCATGCAGCCACGCAGGCCAGTTGCCTGTCGAGGCCAGGCAGGCGTGGACCAGTTCATGCGAGATCGACATGCGCGTCTGATCGGACTTTTGCAGCGACACGCGGATGCGCCCATCGTAAACGCCGGCGCTCCATTCGGCCATGCCCGAGGTTCGCAGGTAATCCTCGCGCGATTGCAGGATCACATTCATGCGCCCCTCTGGATGACAGCCAATCTCAGCAGCGATGCGCGTGAACTCTTCTTCGAGCAGCGCGAGCATCGCGCGCGCATCTTCCACTTCCATGGAACCGTAGCGCAGCAGGAAGCGCGACGACAGGAGGCGGGCTTTGCCAAGCCCCGTGGCAGCCTCGCGCTCCACGCGTTCCAGAAAGCGGCGCACATCGGCGTCTTCTTTGATGGCGAGCGAGTCCTTCAACAGGCCAAGCGCCTCATCGAGGTTATCGGCGTAGTATGCGTCGCGGCCCGCCAGCGCCAGTTTCATTGGGTCTTTCGCTGCGGGCGCCGCGCCGCCTTTGGAGTTGACCGAGTTCGCTTCGCGCCGCGCGCGGTCGAACTTATCGGCATTCACAATGGCCGAAGGCGGCAGATAGCCGCGCAGTTCGCCGACTGTGACTGCAAGGCAGCCGTTGATGGCGAAGCGAATCGCGACCGGAGTTCCAGCGGCAAGCAATGCGACAGTTTCATCGCCGGCTTCGCAGCCCGTGCGCAGTGCGGTGCGATCTTCCTTCACCGTTTGCGCGGCGGCAAGAAGCAGGAGGATCGCCAACGCGTGCATAGCTTACGGCCGGTATTCAAAGACGACCAGCGTCATGTCGTCACTTTGCGGCGCCTCTTCGGTGAACGCCTGCACCGACTGCTTCAGCGCATTCAACACATCGGTGCAAGTGCCGCCATAGTTGCTGCGCA
Source organism: uncultured Acidobacteriia bacterium (assembly GCA_903881085.1). GTDB lineage: Bacteria > Acidobacteriota > Terriglobia > Bryobacterales > Bryobacteraceae > CAIRSA01. The sequence continues at coordinate 5,595 of CAIRSA010000345.1, read as the reverse complement.
GAGCCGCTTCAATGCGCGAGGTTTCGAAGAAGTCTTCGGCAGCGTTCTGCGCTTCGGAAAGCCCGTCGGAGTAGCAGACTACTTTGTCGCCTGGCTTCAACTGGTACGCGTCCACTTTGTAAGGAGCGGCGCCGATGAGCCCGATAGGCATCGAGTTTGCGGGCAACGAATGCAACTCGCCCGAGGTCGAAACAACGATGGGCGCGCAATGGCCGGCGTTGGCATAGTGCAGCACGCCGTTTGAATGAAGATTGCAGAAGAAGAGCGTGGCGTACTTTTCGCCATGGGCGCGCTCCACCAGATAGCGGTTGATGCGCGTCATCATCATCTCGATGTTCTTCTCGCCTTCGGAAGCCAACAGGAACGCGCCTTGCAGTAACGATGCAAGCAACGCGGAGCTGACGCCTTTGCCGGAAACGTCGGCAACTACCGTGGCCCAGCAATCGTCGTTCAGCTTGCGGACATCGTAGTAATCGCCGCCCACCTGATGCGAAGGAATGCTCCAGCCGGCGGCGCGATACCAGCCCTCCTGCGGCAGCGAGCGCGGCAGCAGACCGTTCTGAATATTACGCGCGATGTTGAGCTCTTCTTCAATGCGCTGCTTGCTGCGTTCTTCTTCAAGCAGGCGCGCGTTTTCAAGAATCGTGGAGGTTTCCAGAGCAAGCGTCTGCAACAGCTCGCGATTGCCGGCGGATAGATCGGCAGCACCGGCGCGAGAATCGAGATACAGCAAGCCGACCGTTTCGCTGTTGTTGGTGCGGATGGAAGTTTCCTGGCCGGAACTGGAACGCAGGCGCACGAGCGGCACGCAAACAACGCTGCGCAGGGCAAGCATCTCGACCGACATATCGGGCGAGACACCGCTGGCGGCCATGGGATCGAAGTTCATCGAGAGCAGTTCGCGGCGTTGAGATAGAGCGCGATTGATGAGGCGCGTAGGAACTTTCAGATCGTTCTTAGCGAGCGGTGCGCCACGATTGTTGCGGGCGACGCAAATTTCCAGATCGTCGTCCTTGCGTAGCATGAGGAAGCCACGTTCGGAGCCGGTGACGGTCAGAGCGGCATCGACCACCGCACCTAGCACGTCTTCCGTCGACAACGAGTTTTGCAACGCACGCGCCACTTCGACGAGCGCGCGCAGCTTGGAGAGATTGCCGGGCCCCGAGCCATCGGATTTGTTGGTGTGCGCCACCTGATCGATGAGCTTATGAATCTCATCGTCTTCCACCATAAAGATGAGACGGTAGGAGTCCTGCACACCGAACTCAATGCTGTCGGAGTTTTTCAGCTCGTGACGCTGAACCTGACTACCATTGACGAACGTGCCGTGGCGGCTGGTGAGGTCGTTGAGGAAATAGGAACTGCCTTCCTTGGTGATGCGCACGTGCTGGCGCGAGACGCGACTGTCGCGAAGGACAAGTTGATTATCGGCCTGGCGTCCGATGGTGAATGGCACCGGCTCAATCACGGCGCGCGTGCGGTTTCCCGATGGGTTGATGACGACGAACGAAGCCCCCGTCTGGGCGCTTGCTGGCGAACTCATGCTTTTTTCCTCTTAGTAACTGGATGGGCTTCGGTGAGCGCGGCGGCTTCGGAGACTTCGCGTGCGCGTAGCGTCTGGCAATGCGAGCAGTAGCCGCCGATCTCGGTGCGGGCGAGCACGATTTGAAACCCGAAATGCGATTCGATCTGGCGGCGCAATTTCTGCAGCGGGTCGCCAAAGAACTCTTCCACTTTGCCGCAGCGCAGGCAGATGACGTGAGCGTGCTCCTGCTTCATGCGCGTTTCGTAGTAGTGCTGATCGCCGCCGTAGTGCATCAGGTCGAGTTCATCGACCAGGCCGCCTTGCTTCAGCATTTTCAAAGTACGGTAAACCGTGACGCGGTTGAGCTTGGGATCCTTTTCCTGGGCCATCAGGAACAGGCTTTCGGCGTCGAGGTGTTTGCCCGACTTATCGATCAAATCAAGCAGGATCTGGCGTTGGCGCGTGAGGCGTATGCCGCGCTGCTTCAACGATCCCTGCATGCTATCTGCTGACACTCATGCTCCTTATTGACGGCTTCCCAAAAAGCGGATTGCGTTTTTCAAGATCAACTGCACTTCCGGTTGGAAGTATATCGGATATGTTTCGTGGCCGGGGCGGAAGTAGAAGATCTGTCCCTTGCCGTAGTGCCACAACATGCCGTCGCTGCCGTCGGTCATGCCGTTATCGGAGTGGCCGGCGAGGATCTTTCTGTCGGGCGGTGGCACAACAAACGGGTTCCAATATGTTTCGGTTTGGGGGATGGTGAATGTTTTCACGCCGCGGGCGATGGGATGTTCGGGTGCCACGACCTCGATGACTTCGGCGTCTCCGGCGGCCTTCACTTTGGCCCACTTGCCGGGCGTGTCGTGCAGGTAGACGCCTTTCTCTTCGGCGATGCGGACCATCAGTTTCTGGAATGGTTTGGAGTAATGGGCGGAGTGGATCGGAAGGAAGCCCATGCCTCGCGTGCGGATGTTGCGTAGGACGCGATCGACGTTTTCATCGGTGACGAGCGCGTGCATCTTGTGGCCGAACCAGATGACGACGTCGGTTTCGGCGAGCGCTGCTTCGCTCAAGCCTTGTTCCGTGTCGGTGATGTTGGCGGTCTTGACGACGATATCTTTTTCCGATTTGAGGAACTCGGCGAACTGGCCGTTGATGCCTTTTGGGTAGACGTCTTCCGGTTCAGTGCGCTCGCTCCAGGCGAGGACGCGGATTTTGGTTTGGGCGTGCAGGGCGAATCCGGATAGACAGATTGCCAGTACGCACGTTATGCGGAACATATATCGAATTTAACACGTGGGGGTTGGTGGAGTTCTGGATGGGTGGGATTGGGGCGGGCGGGTTGGCGGTTTGTAAGGTCTTGTGGTGGTGGGGTGTAGGGGGATTTGGGTGGGGTGAAAATATTTTTCTTTGGGTTGTGACTGGACGCCATCGGCGATCACTTGCTGCGCGAACGAATTTGAGTTAGTGTTTGCACAGGCGAATCGCCTGCGCCACCCATGAACAGAGTATCGCTATTGTTTGGAGACTTGGTCTAGGAAGGTGCCGTTGGAGACGGCGGTTTCGCGGCCTTCCGAATGAATGAGAACGTGGGTGGCGGTGATTGCGCTTAGCACGCCTTGCTGGCCGGCGATCTCGAGGGGCTTGCCGACGGAGAGGACCTTGCGTACGTAGAAGCCGGCGGCGACGTTGCGCACGATGTCGCGGGTGCCGAGGCCGAAGGAAAGGCCGAAGGCTAGTGCGGCGCCTCCGAGCACGAAGCTGGTGACGATGCGCACGATGTCGGTATCGATCTTCAGCTGCGCGATGGCCATCATGGAGCAGACAAAGAGGATCATGCCTGAGACCAGCTTGCCCAGCGTTGGCGCGAATTCGATGCCGGAGCTTTCGGCGGACTGGGCCACGGTCTGGCCTGCGAACTGGCCCAGTGTGCTGCCCAAAATCATCAGGACGAGTGCCGCAACGATATTCGGAAGATAGGCGAAGAAGGCTCCAATGGCTTCTGAAATGGCAACGATTCCGAGCGCGTCTCCAGCGGTGCGGGCCAGGACCAGCAACACCAGAAAGTAGGCGAGGCGGGGAAACAACACGGTCAGTTCCTGTCGGATGCCGAGGCGCTGCAGCGACTGATCGATACCTGCTTTGCCTACCAGTTCATCGAATCGAACTTTGGTCAACGTGTAGCGGAGGACCTTTTCGACGATCTTGGCGATGATGAACGCACTAACGACGAGCAGAACGCCGACCACCACTTTCGGCACGGCAGCAATCGTAGAATCCACGAGTCCGCCAAAGGCCTGCGCCAGTTTTTCCTTCATCGTTCCGACTCCTTCTTTGTTGCGGACATTTTCACAATGTGCCCGAAGACACCAACCATCTCAAGCAGAACTACCTTGGGCATGTGCCAGGAGTAAGTCGCCAGTTGCGACGCGGTGGTGCGGCGGTGGATCTTTCTTCGCACGCGGCCGATGAAATCCGTCGACGGCGCGATGGCAGCTTCCTTCAGTATGGCGATGGGCTGCCCTGGGTCCTGGTCGTCAGTGGATGAATCGTTCGGTGGATTCATTTCCGGCCCTCCCCTTCATACAGACTGCGGAACAGTTCGCGAGCCCGTTTGATTCTCATTTTGACCGCGGAAAGGCCAATGCCGAGTGCGGCGGCGATCTCTTCATAGGAGAGCTCATCCATGTCGCACATGATGAGGGGAACGCGAAGAGTCGGCGGCATGGCATTCAACGTTTTCTCAATGCGGCTGGCCACGTCGGAGGCTTCGGCATGTTTGTGGGCCGCAGCAGGCACATGCAACTGTGCAATTGCCTCCGCGCCCGGCTCGTCAATCGATAGAAAATCTTTGCCATTGCGCTTCTTGATGTGGTTGAGGCAATGGTTCACTTTAATCTTTTGGACCCAACTGCGGAAGGAAGATTTGCCCTCGAACGTTTTCATGCCGAAGAAGGCTTTGACAAAGACTTCCTGGGCGAGATCCTCCGAGCCGCTTTCATCGCGGGTCATGTAGCGGCAATCGGCCAGAATACGGCTCTGATGCTGCTTCACAAGTTGTTCAAATGCCTGCAAATCGCCCTCACGCGCGTCACGTACGAGACGCAATAGAACTGCATCCGGGTCATCGATTTCAGGCTCAGAATGGCCAGCCATGCATCGAGGTTGCCACAATCATAGACAGCACGCAAGCAGAGAAAGTCACATTGCGCCGCACACACGAAGATTTCCCCGCGTATTTGCATGGACTGGCGAGCAAATCCTTTCAAGCATCGGGTTGAATATGAGACAGCCGCACAAGTACCGTTGGATATTTGGCATAGCGCCCGGTCACGCAGAAGACATCCGGCGCGATTTTCGAGACTGACGCGTACGGCTGGAGAGCCGGGGCCGGCAAACGAGCGAACGGGAATGCAGGTGAAGAGTTTTCCACGGACCCTGAGCGATGGAGCCCCATGGATGGCGTAGGCGTTACAAAAAGGCCGCCCTCAAAAGACAAAGAGCATCACCGCGGCCCAGAATCGTCCCAGTCCCGCCAACTGAATTACCGGTGGGATTCAGTGGGATGGGCTGTTCTCGCCTCAATCGGTGAAATGAACGGTAGGCGACCGGGCGAACGACCTCCTGAAACCTACTTTCCGAGAAGGCTAGTTTCCTGGCCCCTAAGGATCTTTGCCCAAGCCGAAAGGGCAGGAAACCCTGGCCGACTTTTGGGGATCCATCCAAAGTTGTACCTGCCCTTTGTCCGAGTTGCGATGCGGACAGAATCGGTAATTATCTGCCCGACGCGCAATCGATTCACTTCTGGACGGACGACGCGCTGCTCGGCCGCATCCTCAGTAACATGATCAAGAATGCATTGGAGGCTTCCTGCCCAAATGCATCGGGAACCGCGACATACACAGTGGCCGTTCAATGTCGCTTACATTGCGTTTATGAGGCGAGCTTCCGATTTGGTGAGCGATTCATTGGGGCATTGCGGTGGAGGGCAATTGGGGTCAGACATCCCATTTTCGGCTGAAAACGGCCGAAAAAAGGTGTCAGACACCAAATGCGACGCGTAGTTC
>CAIRSA010000344.1 GCA_903881085.1 uncultured Acidobacteriia bacterium | reverse complement strand
TTTGATTGGTGAGCGATTTGGATGTGGAGATGCGCCTATCTGGGTGCGAGCGAGAGACGCTCAACCAAATAAAGGAAATAGGAGATTAAGACAATGAATATCAAGACGAATGTGAAGGCTGGCGGATTGATTGGAACCAACCACAACCAGGGTCTGGTAGTGAAGAGCAAAGTAAAGGCTGGCGGGCTCATCGGACAGAACCACAACCAGGGTCTGCGGGTGAAGAGCAGCGTCAAGGCTGGGGGATTAAGCACCAACAACCATAACCAGAGCCTGCGCGTGAAAAGCAATGTGAAGGCTGGCGGACTGCTCGGCTCCAACCACAACCAGGGCTTGGTCGTGAGGAGCAAAGTAAAGGCTGGCGGGCTCATCGGCACCAACCACAACCAGGGCTTGCTGGTGAAGAGCAAAGTGAAGGCCGGCGGATTGCTCGGCTCCAACCACAACCAGGGCTTGACTGTGAAGAGCAATGTGAAGGCCGGCGGACTGAACTCGGCGAACCACAATCAGGGCTTGCGGGTGAAAAGCAGCGTGAAGGCTGGTGGAATGAACTCGGCGAACCACAACCAGGGGCTGCGGGTGAAGAGCAGTGTCAAGGCCGGCGGGTTAGCTACTTCGAACCACAACCAGGGCTTTGTTGTGAAGAGCAGGGTGAAGGCTGGCGGACTCATCGGCACCAACCACAACCAGGGCTTGCTAGTGAAGAGCAAAGTGAAGGCAGGCGGATTAGACGCCAACAACCACAATCAGAACCTGCGAGTGAAGAGCAGCGTCAAGGCTGGCGCGATCACCGAGAACCACAACCAGGGCTTGCTGGTGAAGAGCAAAGTGAAGGCGGGCGGATTAGTCGCCACCAACCACAACCAGGGCCTGTGCGTGAACGGCTCTGCCGCACCTGCGGCGTAGCTTTTCAAGTGCGGATAGCGTTTTACCGCGAGCTGTTTGCGGATCTGTTTCCACAAGTTTCTCGCAAGGCAAGCTTTAAGCCAGACATGCCCTTCCCTTTGGTTGGCTCCACTCGAAGCCTTCCACAATCCATAGTTCATTTGCCAGTCCCGAATGCCGTAGGCCAGGTCTGCGCCGGTCTGAATCTGCCGGTAATGCAGAGTGAATCCCAAAGCGGCAACGATTCGTTCGTTCCTGTTCAGAGCCGGGGAGGCTTTCGAAGCCGAGGGTGAAAGATCTGTTTGCGGTGGATCCTCATCCTGTAGCCGCGAGAGAATTACCCTGATGCCGAAGTCGAGTGTTGGCGAGACAACTTTCGTGGTAGCGCTCCGATCCGAAAAAGAGCAGTGGAACGCAACTGGAAAAGGTATCTCCATCATTTGGCATCGGTTGCATGCAACGTGCTCGTCACCTGCCGGGTGACTCGCATTGCGGGCCGTGTCGTGTGGGGCAAACCGGGACAGCCAGCCCTTTTCCGGCAAAAAGCGCCGGAAAAGGGAGGCAGTCCCTGGTTTGCAGAGTCGTGCATTTCCGCAGAATGTATGGGCGACAGCTTTTGTTGCCTGGTTTGTGGAGTGTCGATTGGGGTAAACGCGGTGACAGAGCAAGCTCTCGTCCCCGGTTTACGCGGCACCGTTTGGGGTTTCGGCGGAGGCGATCATTTCCTGGCTGATCCACTTTAGAACGGCGTCCCACGCTGCTCGGGTTTCTTTGTCGAAGTCTGGCTGTAGGGCTTGGCCGAGAGCCCAGAGCAGGGCCTGGCGCACGGTATCGTAGTGGGCTGGCAGGGTGCCGTAGGTGGCGTGCTTGCGGCCTAGTTCGTGCAGGGCGGGCAGCAGGGCCTGGGGTTGTTCGACGTGGTCGACCACGATTTGGAGCGTGGCCACCAGTTTTGATACCTGCTCCGCGATATCGGTTTTGAACATGGGGCGCAAGGTGGGGTCCAGTTCAAAGAGGCGGCCGTAGAAAAGCTTTACGATGGCGTTGGGTTCTTCGGCGACCAGTTCGAAGCTGTCGCGGATCAGGGTGGCTTGCGATCTCATTGTTTTGCTTTCGTGGTGCTAGTGTTTGTGGCCTTTTCCAACTGCAGTAGTTCGGCAGCCATCAGACTGTTGAATTCCGGAGATTTCTGAATTGCACGCAGCGTTTCCCGGGCGCGTACATTCAGCTTCAGGGCTTCTCCTGTGTGGCCCAGAATGGAGTGGATGGAAGCGTAGCCGGCGTCAAATCTCGCCGCTTGGGAGGCCTTCGACAATGGTGTGTCAGGGATGTTTGACCTGGCTTGAATGGCTTTGGCCTGGTCGATCAACGCGAAGGCTTGAAGGGCGTTGCCGTTATGCGCAGCCTCTTCCGCCAATTTGCGTGCCACGGCGATTGCAACTCTGATGCCGCCCTGCAAGGTGGGTACATTGGCGTCAAATTCCTGCAGCACCAGCTGGTATTGCGCTAACGCGTCCGCGTGTTGGCCATTGGCGTCAAGCAGTTCTCCAAAGAGCTTCTGGATATTGGCCAGTTCATTGCGCAAAAATCCGTTTTTCGGGTCTTTGCGCTGCGCCTCGGCCAGGAGGGCAATGCTCTTGCGAAAAAGGTCGAGGCGCTCAGGAACGGAACGGAGAGGCAAACCGGCCACACGGCCCAGTGCCATGCCGTAGTCGAATTTCGGACCTAGATCGCCTGGATTGGCTTTATACATCGCCGCAGCGACAGCAAGCATGGAATCGAAGGCGGCGATGGCGCCTTGCGTATCGCCCATGTTTTGATAGTTCGGATTGCCCAGCAGGTCACCTAAGTGGCTGTATGCCAGCATGAGACCGCGTTGAGCCGCTAAATTGGTGGGATCGAGGCGGCAAAGCGCTTCCGACTGCCGGATTCCCTCCTCCAGACTCTTGCGGGCCTCCTGCATGCGGTTGAGGCGAAACTGCAAGGCACCTACCACCGCTGTAGTTGCAGAAAGGCCGATGAGAAGATCCTTGTCAGACGGATGAGCAGGCAGGAGCCGGGCAAAGATATCGTGGGACTGGGACATGTGCGCGAGGGCTGTTTCGAAGCGATCCATTTTGCGCAGTGTGGCGGCACTTGCCTGTAAGACATCGGCCAAGCGTCTGGCAATTTGCATATCGTCAGGAGACTGTTGGTACAGCTTTGTGGCGAGCGGCATCGCCGCTTCGAACATCGCCAACGCATCGGCCAGTTTTCGCGTTTCGAGCACCTGACCTTGCGCACGATAGAGATCAATGCGGAGCAGATCGGCATCTACCGATGGAGGTACGTTTTCCAGGGCGGCCAGGCCTTTGCCATAGCTTTCGAGCGCGGCCGAGGTGTCACCAGTGTAGGAGCCCTGCACGCTGCCCTGCACCTGGCCCATGCGCAGATAGACTGCGGCCAGATCCTTGCGCAATTCCGGGCTGTTACCTGCATTTGTAGAAAGACGATCATAGTGTTCGAGGGCCATTTTGATGATGGCCTGGCGGGCGGGCAGGGAGCCGGGGAGTTGGCGAATGCGGTCGTGGATATCGAAGACCATGGCATTGGCCAGCTTGCGGGACTGGGCGGCTTCGCCTTGGGCCAGTGAGGCCTGGCGGGCGGTGGCGACCAAACCAAGGGTGAGGGCCACTATCAATAGAGCAGCCATGATGACTGGGATGCGGTTGCGGCGGGCGAACTTGCCCATTACGTAGAGTGCGGTATCGGGCCGGGCGTGGACGGGTTCGTGATTGATGACGCGTTGCAGGTCGTCTGCCAGTTGGTCGGCCGATTCATAGCGCCGCGCGGGTTCGCGCTGCATCGCTTTGAGCAGGATGGTATCGAGGTCGCCGGAGAGTTCGCGGGCGAGACTGCGGTTTTCGGCCACGGCGAGGCTGGGGCGGCGCACGTCGGAGTCGCAAACGGACTTCATGATCTCCTGCGGCGTGTACTTGCCGATGGAGTGGGGGCGGTGGCCGGTGAGCAGTTCGTAGAGCACTGCGCCAAGGGAGTAGACGTCACTGGCGACGGTGATGGGGTCGGCAGTGATCTGTTCGGGGCTGGCGTAATCGGGCGTCATCATCTGCGCGCCCGCAACGGTGTCGTCCGGCGAGGGGTTGCCGAGCAGCAGTTTGCAGATGCCGAAATCGAGCAGCTTGGGTGTGCCATCGGCCAGCACCAGGATGTTGCCGGGCTTCAGATCGCGATGGACGATGAAGTTGCGGTGGGCGTGGGCGACGGCACGGCAGACATCTATATATAACTTCAGGATGGCGGGGACGGTGAGCTTGTGCTGTCGGCAGTAGGTGTTGACGGGTTCGCCGGTGACGCGCTCCATCACTAAATAGGGGACACCTTCTTCGGTGGTGCCGCTATCGAGCAGGCGGGCGATGTTGGGGTGCTGGAGGCGGGCCATGGCCTGGCGCTCGCGTTTGAAGCGGGCGAGGAAGAAATCGGTATCCATGCCCGGGCGGACGAGCTTGACGGCGACTTCGCCCTGGTATTCGCCATCGTCACGCTGGCCCAGGTAGACGGTACCCATGCCGCCGCGGCCGAGCACTTCGGTGAGGATATAGGGGCCGGCGCGGCGGGCCTGCTGGCGAGAATCGACGGCGTGGAACTGCATGACTGCGCCGGCGATCTGGTTTTCGAGGAAGCCATTGGCTTCGGAGTCGCTGGCGAGGAGGGCGCGGACGCGCTCGAGCAGTGCTGCATCGTTACCGCACTGCTGTTCGAGCCAGGCTTCACGTTCGGCTGGCGGGAGCTCAGCGGCCTGATTGAAGAGTTCTTCGACGCGTTGCCATTGATTGGTTGTCATGGTTTTTGGGTCATGTAGTCGTGGAGCCAGGCTTCGGCCAGGCGTTGTTCGCGGCCTACGGTGGCGAGGGATATGCCAAGGGTTTGGGCGGTTTCCTCTTTGCTGAGGCCGCCGAAGAAGCGCAGTTCGACGACTTTGGATTTGCGTTCGTCGAATTTGGCGAGTTCGGTAAGGGCGTCGTCGAGGGCAATGACGTCGGAGGTTCGTCCTTGCGCCACGTGGAGGGCATCTTCGAACGGTGCTTTGACGGCTCCGCTGCCGCGCTTCTGGCTGCGGAACTTGCGCGCGTGGTCGACGAGGATCTGGCGCATCAACTGGGAGGCGACGGCGAAGAAGTGGGCGCGGCTTTTCCAATCGGGCAGATCCTGGGCGACGAGGCGCATGTAGGCTTCATGGACCAGGGCGGTGGGTTGGAGGGTGGCCTGGCTGGATTCGCGATTGAGATAGCCGTAGGCGACTTTGCGCAGTTCGCCGTAGACGAGTGGGGTTAGCAGGTCGAGCGCCTGCTTGTTGCCATCGCTCCAGGAGACGAGGAGTTGGGTGAGCTGTTTGCGGGTGGTATCTTCGGCCTCGGTAGCCATTCCGACAAGTATAAATTATTTTTTTGATTGGTGAGCGATTTGGATGTGGAGATGCGCCTATCTGGGTGCGAGCGAGAGAC
>CAIRSA010000343.1 GCA_903881085.1 uncultured Acidobacteriia bacterium | reverse complement strand
GCTACGATCACATCACCAGCGCCATCGGCGCGGCCATGATCGGCTGGTACGGCGCGTCTATGCTCTGCTACGTCACGCCCAAGGAACACCTCGGCCTGCCCAACAAAGAGGATGTGAAAGCCGGCCTCATCGCCTACAAGATCGCCGCCCACGCCGCCGACATCGCTCGTCACCGCCCCGGTGCCCGCGATCGTGACGACGCACTCTCTCGCGCCCGCTATCGTTTCGATTGGAAGGAGCAGTTCGCCCTATCGCTCGATCCGGAAACGGCGCAGGCCATGCACGACGAAACGCTGCCCGAAGATGGCTTCAAGGACGCCCACTTCTGCTCCATGTGCGGCCCCAAGTTCTGCTCCATGAACATCCATTCGAAGGTTGGTGAGTTCACCGCCGAGGAAGCGCAGTCCGTGTTGGTCCAGTTCGGCCAGCCCGAAGTCTCCGCCGCCTCCGCCAACGACTAAGTACCCAACAAGGGTGGGGCAGGCGATTGGCCTGCCCTAAACTAACTCAAATGCGATTCCCGTTGGAACCAGACGACCGAGTCCTAATCCTAACCCTAACCAACCTCGAAATCCTCCACGCAATCTCCAACCAACTCCCCGACGGCCTCCTGGTAGGCATAGGCTCCCCCGACGAAGTCTACGAAGCCCGCCGCGCCCTCGCCAACGCCGAAAACGTCATGTTCAACGTCGCCACCCCAGACGAAATCCCCTGGCGCGACTGCTATTTCACCGTAATCATCGGCCCCGCAATCCAGCCAACCGCCGAACTCCAACGCGTCCTGGCCCCCGGCGGCCGCATCCTGACAAGCGTCAATTAATCCCAGTGTCATGCGAATGACACAATATAGCGATACGCTTAAAGCTATGTCTCTACGATCGCGACTCTTCAAGCAACTCCTGCTCTCGGCCTTTGCCCTTCCCCTGCTGACCTTCGCACAGTTCGACTCCGCTGAAGTCCTGGGGACCGTGCGCGACGCATCCAATTCCGCTGTGCCCCGTGCCGCCGTATCCCTGAAAAACCAGGACACCGGAATCGAAGCCAAGACCACGACCGATGACAGCGGAAGCTACAACTTCTACAACGTGAAGCTCGGCCGCTACACCGTTGCCGTCGAAGCCAAAGGCTTTCGCAGCGCATCGGCCAAGGACATCACTGTCCGCGTCGGCGCCCGCCAGCGCGTCGACCTCGCCATGCAACTCGGCATGGTCAGCGAAACCGTCGAAGTCACCGGCGCCGCATCCTCGCTCGAAACCGATTCCAGCGAACGCGGCCAGGTCGTTACCAGCGGCGCCATCGTCGAACTTCCTTCAACGGACGCAACTACTCCGATCTCGCCCTGCTCTCCACCAACGTCGTCAAGTCGCCCATGGCCGCCAGCTTCTCGCCCAGCGGCACGCCGCGCGAAGGCGCCATCAACGTCAACGGCATGCGCAGCACCTATAACAACTTCCTGCTCGATGGTCTCGATAACAACGCCTACGGCACCAGCAACCAGAGCTACAGCTCGCAGGCCATCCAGCCCTCGCCTGACGCGCTGGCTGAATTCAAAGTGATCACCAGCAACTACAGCGCCGAATACGGCCGCGTCGGCGGCGCCGTGGTCAACGCCGTGATGAAGTCCGGCACCAATCAGTTCCACGGCTCGGCCTACGAATTCCTGCGCAACACCAACCTCAACGCTACCGGCTTCCTGTTCAGCCCGGCCGTGTTCGTCAAGCCCACCCTGCAGCGCAACCAGTTCGGGGCAACCGTCGGCGGTCCGATCATCAAAAACCGCCTCTTCTTCTTCGGCGACTACGAAGGCTTCCGCCAGCTCCAGCGCTACCTTAACTTCGACTCGCTGCCCACCGCTACCGACCGCAACGGCGTTCTGCCGGTCGACGTAGTCAACCCCTTCACCGGCGTCGTCTATCCGGCGAACACTCAGATCCCCGTTGCCAAGCTGAACCCCTTCGCCAACGCGTTGCTCAGCGGACTGCCCACCCTCAACGGTCCCGGCCGCTCCAACAACTACGAAGCGCTGCTGCTGATCCGCGATTACAGCGACAAGTACGACGCCAAGATCGACGGCAAAATCAATGACCGCATGAGCGCCTTCGCCCGCTGGAGCCAGCGTAAGGACATCCAGTTCTACCAGCCCTCGTTCCCGGGTCCGTCAGGCGGCGACGGAAATGGCTACATCCACTCCATCGATCAAAACTTGTCCGTGGGCTATACCTGGACGCCTACCGCCAGCTCCCTCATCGAAGCACGCCTCGGCTGGACCCGCATTCTGGCCGGCAAGCAGCCCGCGCTGCTCGGCGGAGCGAGCCTGGAATCGCTCTACGGCATCAAGGGCCTGCCCACCACTGCCGGCCTCACCGGTGGCTTCAACACCCAGAGCATCTCCGGCTTCACCGCCCTCGGCCGCCAGACCAGCAATCCGCAATTCCAGAACCCCACCTCGTGGGATCCGAAGGTCAACTACTCCAAGACCCTCGGTCGCCACTCCCTCAAGGCCGGCTTTGAGTATTTGAAGATCGGTACCGAGATCCTCGACGTCAACCCGCTCTACGGCCAGAATGTTTACTCTGGCCAGTTCAGCAAGCCCACCTGCACCCAGTTGGGCAAGGCCGCCGGCTGCACGATTGCGAACGATGCCACCAGCTACAACCTTGCCGATCTCATCTTCGGCGCACCCAGCCAGATCAATCAGGGCAGCTACTCGGTGGTCAATCTGCGCCAGTACGTCACTTCGCTCTATGCCCAGGATGACTGGCACGTCACGCCGAAACTGACCGTGAACCTCGGCCTGCGCTGGGAATTCGCCTCGCCGCTCTATGAGCGCGATAACAACTACTCGAACTTTGACCCCACGACCAACACAATGAAGAAGGCCGCCAGCGGCGACCTGCTCAGCCGCAGCCTGGTAAACCCTGACAAAAAGGACTTCGGTCCGCGCCTCGGCGTCGCCTACAGCGTCAACCCCCGCACTGTGATCCGCGCCGGCTACGGCATCAGCTACACCTTCTTCAATCGCGTCGGCAGCGCCCTCGAAGGCATCAACGCCCCGCAGGCCCTGTTCGGCGTCCTCAACCAGAGCATGCCCCAAGGCGGTCCGGCCCCGGCCAACTTCCTCAACACGCAGAACAGCTTCACCACCGGCATCGCCAACCCCTCGGCCTTCAACCCGGTCAACTCCAACGTGGTCTACGTCCCGCAGGATACCCGCTGGCCGATGGTCCAGAACTGGTTTGTTTCCGTCCAGCGCGAACTGTTCAGGAACACCGTGGTGGAACTCTCCTACAACGGCAATCACAGCACGCGCCTGCCGATTCTTGGCGATTACAACCAGGCCAACGTCAACGCTGTCACCGCGACCTGCAACCCGCTCGGCACGCCTACGGTTACCAGCGGATGCCTTGGCGTCCAGGCCCGCCGCCCCATTCCCAGCTACGGTCCAATCACCTGGGTTAACCCGGTCGGCGACAACCATTACAACGGTTTCGCCGCCCGCTTTGAACACAAGATGGGCCACGGTCTGTACTTCCTCAACTCGTTTACCTGGAGCAACGCCATGGGCAACTCGGAACAGGCGCTGGAATCCTATGCCGGTTACTTTGTAGCCAACCCCCAGAACATTCGCAACCTGGCTGCCGAAAACGGCCCATCCAGCTTCGACATTAAGCTGAACAACGTCACCAGCATCGTCTACCAGTTGCCGTTCGGAAAAGGCCGCAAGTTCGCTTCCAACGTCAACCGCTTTGTGGATATGGCCATCGGCGGATGGGATCTCAACACCATCAACACCGCCCACACCGGCACGCCGCTCGATGTCGTCTACGCGGCTTCGACCATCAACGACAACACCGGCCTCTCCAACGACTATCGCGGCCAGGCCTTCCTGCGCCCCAATGTCACCGGCAGCGCCGCTGATCAGAGCCGCTCGCAGAGCATCAACACCTTCTTTGCCGGCTATACGTTCAGTGTTCCTCCAGCCACCGCGCCTTACGGCAACGTCGGACGCAACTCGTTCCGCACGCCAGGTTTCGCACAGTGGGATTTCGCCGCCAACAAGAGTTTCCGCATTACCGAAGGCATCCGCCTTCAGTTCCGCTCGGAGTTCTTCAACGTGCTGAATCACACCAACTTGGGAGTACCCAACACCCGCATCACCGACGGCGCCTTCGGGACAATCCGCACCACCTACCCGTCGCGCCAGATCCAGTTCGCTCTGAAGTTGCTGTTCTAATTCAAGCTGCACGGTCTAAGTCCGTTGCTTTTTGGGGACCACTCCCTTGCGTTCGTGACTCGGTTTGCAGTGTACTGCTCACACCGCTCGGCGACCGCGAGGGAGCGGTTCTCAGTCGCGTAGCTCACCGTTGCCGCTTCCACGGCCTACCGCAAATACAGCAGGGGAAAGTATTCTCCCATAAGCGCTAAGATAGCCCGAGAAGGGCGAGTGACACTCGCCCGCAGATTGCCAATCTGTCCTACATCGGGGCCGGAAACCTGAGAAATAGAATTGTACAAAAACCCTGAAATTGTATTTTTTCAACAGGCTATGCAATTGATTCATTGAGACTTACTTGGCGCTCAGCTTTCGCTCAGGTTTGGTGGGCCGGTTACCCTCCAATGGGGCTCCCAGAAGTGGCTGCCGAGGACTGGATCTGTATTTAGTTTCAGTGATTTGCGTGGTTCGATCCCCATTTTCTTAGATTCTTTTTGGAGAGGTGTGAGGTTGGCAATGGGGGGGCTAATGGCATTTTGGTCCCTTCATCGTGGGCCGCCCGCTGGCAGCCGAGGCGGTGCTCAAAAAAGATAGGAGACCGGCGGGCGGAGGTTCGGCGTGGTCCTTTGCCGCCACCAGTCGGGAGATGTCGGGTTGTTCGATAAACGTTTCCATCATCGACCATTTCTAGCATTGGTGGCAGGAGAGTTCCCAGACCGGAGGATGGGTGAGCGGTGGTTGGCAACTATCCAGATCTGTATTTCTTCTTCTTTTTTCAAGCGTTTGCGGCATGGGGCCGGACACTTGAGGCGGACGGAAATATATTTCTATAGGTGGTGACTGTGTTTCAGCAGGATGAATGATCCTATGACTGAAAACGAACCGGGCTTTCGATTGCGGGCAAGGAAACTGAGGTATGCATCGCGGCAGCAACTCCTTGCAATCACTTCACTGCCATCGTCACGCCGAGTTGTGCTGACACGTCGCCCACTTTCAACTCCAATTGCACCGCATCACCGATCGGAGCATCGCCTGGAATCAGTAAGTTCACCTGTTGCACTGCGGCGCTTTGGCCAGGGGATGCGCCCGCAAACGCGACCTTTACCGGTGCGCCGCCAAGGCTGGCGGTTACCGGCAGAAGCGTGCTGATCAATCCATTAGGAGCCGGCGCCCCCATCAAACCCAATCCAGTGACATAGACGGCCACGGTTGTTCCCCGAGGCGACGGCGACGCTGTGCTGCCATCCTCATTGACCACGGAGGCCTGTCCACTGCCGCTACGCGAGGTTGTAAACACGGCCGGCGCCGCTTGCCTGATTCCCACCGTGACAGGCGGAGTCGACTTACCCCCACACTGAACCTGCACCTGCACCGATTGAGCCGCGCTCACGCGACCGGCCATAAGAAAGTCTATGCGCGCTGCCCCGACGCCGTAAACTTCCGTTGGCGTTCCGTCAATCAGCACCTGTGTATCGGCTCCACACCCTGGAAATGTGCCGAAGGCCGTCATCATAGTATTCGGCGAGGAGTCACCCGGCGTCATGCTTGCTGTGTTCACAAACCCGGAAATCGAATTTGTTGGTGGCTGGGCGCTGATATTGAACGTTACCGGGATTTGCAGAGGGCTGTTGCCCGCATCAGGCGAGGAAACAGCAACGCTGCCGCTGTAAGTACCGGCCCCAAGTTTGGACGGGTCTACCTGAATGCGCAAGGTGACAGGCGTGTTGCCCTGGGCGAGGCTGGCGGTTAGCCAGTCGCCTCCCGTAGCAACTGCCTGCACGGCCACATTTCGACTACTTGCCGCTAGAATCACGTTCTGGCTTTGCACATCGGTCGCCCCGGCCTGCGCCGCGAAATTCAAAGCCGCGGGAGTTGCAATCAACTTTGGCACATCCAGAACTTTGAGCTGCACATACACTGGAATCGCTGTCCCATCGGAAAAGCGGAAGGTCAAGGTGGTGGAATAGTCGCCCGGTGCGAGCGCTGCCGGATTCAGCCCAACGGTGACACTGGCCGGACTTGTTGCCGAGCTTGGCGTTGGCACTGCCCATGCCGCGCCTGAGCTGACAGAGAACGGGCTGGGGTCGTTCGTTCGCACTGAGACATGGCCCGCCGCCGGATCCGTCCCCTTGACGT
This sequence comes from uncultured Acidobacteriia bacterium, assembly GCA_903881085.1. GTDB lineage: Bacteria > Acidobacteriota > Terriglobia > Bryobacterales > Bryobacteraceae > CAIRSA01. The sequence continues at coordinate 21,440 of CAIRSA010000343.1, read as the reverse complement.
ATTGCAGGCCGAGGAAGACCGGCGAAACCTGTGCCTCCAAAAGTCTACGGAAGTTGGCCGTCACGGATTGCGGCCCGGTCATCACAACTGTGGTGGCTGCATTGGATTGGATGGCGGCGGGGCCCACCCAACCCGAAAAGCTATAGCCGCTGTTGGCGGTGGCTGCGATTGAAACCGTTGATGAGGCATCGAAGAAGCCGTACATGCCGGTCGCCGTAGTGGTTCCCGCCGGTAGGGTTACACTGCCGGCGGCAGGCAGCGAGGAAGTCGCGGTTAACCGGTATTGCTGGCCATAGTTGGCTGTTAACGTGAGGTTTTGAGACGGCACTACAAAGGAATGTGACCGGTCGCCTCCGTCGGACCAACTCTGGAATGCATACTGCGCGTTTGCAGGGTCGGTGTTTGAAGCCCAAGGACTCGGCGCGGTAACAGTCATCGTGGTTCCAGGAAGCAGGATGAAAGTGCTTGGCGTACTGACCGGAGTTCCGGCGCCGGCGTCACGTACGAGCGTCAATCCTGGGGGCGAAGTCTGCAAAGTGAGGCCAACTCCGTTCGTCAGCGTGTAAAGCGCTGGCGCAGCGCCCGCACTAGCTACCACCTCATACTGCCCGAATTTGCTGTTCGCCACCGCGGTAACTGAAAAATAGCCGTTCAGATCAGTAGTTGCAGGGTTGGAAAGGAACGTTGCGCCTGCCCCCGAGACCGGAGCCGTAAACGTAACAGGCGTGGATGGAACCGGATTGCCGAATGCATCCATGACCCGGCCTTGCAGCAGGGTTGAGAACGGGGTTGAAAAGATGGTTGATTGCGGCGTTCCTCCGAGCACCGTGATGCCGACGGGAGGCCCTGGAGTGATCGACACCGGCGAGGATGATAACGGCAATGTCGGGCTCTTGGCAAACACCAGCTGATTTCCACTCGTTTTGAAGGTAATAAAAAGAGTTGCCGTGCAGCCATTTGTTGCGGTAACCGTGGTCGGCGCACTCGTCTGCGGATCCGAGGTGGAAATTGTTATCGTGCCCGAATAGGATGTTGCGAAATTTTGGTAACCATCCAAGGCACAGACTGCGACCGGTATGGCCTGCCCGGCAGTAGACGCGCCACTTGGGACTTGAACTAAGAGGCTCTGCGCCGTCAGCGGGGTCACCGTGATGTTGGCGCTGCCGCTCGCCTGCGGAATCGCCGGGCCACCACCAGGGGGAGTGATTTGGACCAGCACCAAAACTATTTGTGTTTTGGCCGTGTAGAAGGTTCCTTGAAAGCTGCCCGTCCCGTTTGCTACCTGGACGGTGCGGGGAATCGTTGCCTTGCTGTCTGAATTGCTGATTTGCGCGTTTGCAGAGTAGTTAGGCGTCGGATTGTTGTACCCGTCTTGCGCGACGACAGTGAATGCGACAGTGCTACCAGCGGGCGTGGTGGTGGGGCCGGAAACCGAGAAGTTGACAGTCGCGCCGGGAGTGTTCACAAGCGTTGTTTGCCCGGTAATACTTCCGGTCGATGCTATCACCTGGTAAGTCCCGGCCACGGTGTTTGCAGTGGCAGGGCTATACGCAAGCCCTTGCGCATCAGTCACCACAGTCTGACTGAATCCTGTGATCGAGGCGCCCGAAGTGGGCGCAGAAAAAGTTACGGTGATCCCAGGTATCGGATTTCCATATACGTCCCGCACCGTAAACTTTAGTCCCAATGCAAAAGCTGTACCCACTGTCGTTGTTTGCGGCGGGTTGGGCGAGGTAAAAGCGGCAGGCGGACCTGGAGTGACGGTTTCAAGAATCGCGTTGCTCGTGGAAGAGAGATTCGTGCTGCCACCTTGAAACACTGCCGTCAAGCTGTGCGTGCCCACAATCACAAGCTGCGGGTTGAATCCGGCTACCCCGTTTTGAGAAGAACTGGACTGTATGAGGTTCGCGCCATCCATGAGCGAGACGCTGCCTGTGGGCGGCGTGAAGACGTAAGTTCCGGAATTCACCACCCGCGCAGTGAGGGGAACGGGAGTGTTCGCTGCAACGGATGCAGGCGCAGTTGTGGTCAGCGTAGTAGCGGTGCTCTGCCAGCCGCCGGAAAGCATCGCAATGAATGGCGATCCGGCGTTGGCCACTGCAATGTCGTTAGTACCATCGCCGGTGAAGTCCGCGATGGCAAGCGCGCCTGCGCTGGAAACGCTCGATCCGCCGCGTGTTGCCGGGGTGAAGCCGGCGCCGGTGCCGTCTCCCAACAAAACCGTCAACCCCGTGGGATTGGCCTTGTCAGCCAACGCCAGATCGAGACGCCCATCGCCATTCAGGTCTCCAACGGCGACGGAGATGCCCATCAGTGGGCCGGGCGGGCTTACAAAGGTCGCGTCCGGAGCATAAACTGTTGGCGGAGCGCCATACGAAAACGTGAACCCGCCTTGTCCATCGCCTAGTGCCACGGTTGCCGCTGCGCCTGTGCTGGTGTTGTAGCCGATAACCAGATCGACCTGACCATCGCCGTTGATGTCTTTGGCGACAAGGGAATGAACCCAATTGGCGATGTTCAAAGGATGCGCGGCGAAAGACTTGGCAGTTCCATCGTTGAGCAGCACTACCGCGCTATTGGTATTATGTCCCCAACAACCAACGGCCAAATCCTGCATGCCGTCGCCATTAAAGTCGCCCACCGTCACAACGTATGGGAAACTGCTGCACGGCGCCGCTGTGCTGAGCGGCGTAAATCCGCCGCTGCCATTGCCGCGCAAGATGGCAATCCGGTTGTCCTTAGCGTAGGCGATGACCAGATCGACGTTGCCGTCACCATCCAGATCCGCAGCGGCAATAGAAGTAGGCCAGTTGCCGGTGGCGAAAGGGCTGCCTGGCGCCGGAGTGAAGCCGCCGAATCCATTCCCCAGCAGCACCGTTACTGTGTTGTTGCCAACGTTGGTAATGGCAAGGTCTAACCTGCCGTCTCTATTGAAATCGCCGGTTGCAATCGCATAGGGCTGATTGCCTGCTGCAAACGGGCTTCCCGGAGCGTTGGAAAACCCTCCGCCCCCGCCTAACAGCACGCTTACTGTATTGTCGTTCTGATTCGCCACCGCGATGTCCAATTTTCCGTCGCCGTTGAAATCACCCGTGGCTATGCCCTGTGGCCCGTTCCCAATGTTTGAGAGGATTGGCGGGCTCAACGCGGTTGACCGTCCTACGACGGACAGCGTAACGGTGGCTGTTTTTTCCACCATGCGGCCGACATCAAAACCAATGGCTTGCGCGTACACACCAGGCGACAACCCAGCCACGTTCACATTCACCGCCATAGTGACGAGCCCACCGGCGCTATTCGAGTTCGGGGTTACTGACAGCCAGGAAGGGTTGCTGTTGGTAACGTATGTCGCAATCCCTGGACTCGACTTGAGCTTCACATTGATTGGCGGCGGGTTTACGCCGACAGCTGCGTTGAAGGTCAACTGCAGCGGATTCACTTGAATCGAGGGTAATTGATTGATCAGCAAGTACCCGCTTCCATTGAGCAGATCTGGCGCTCCGTCGTTGTTGAAGTCTCCAGCCGCAAGGACTGTGCCAACATTCAACGCATAGAATGGACTGCCGTCCGCTGGGATGAATCCACCAACGCCATTGCCAAGCAGGACGTAGGTTTTCCCACCCCTGGAAAGACTTGCCGAAGCCAGGTCCGCATTTCCGTCTCCGTCGAAATCTGCTACAACCAGTTGACTCGAATCATTGCCCAGGGCATACGTAGTCCCCGGCTGTGCAAATCCACCGCTCCCATCCCCCAGCAAAATCGCCGCGTAAGCCACGGTGTCGTAACTAGTTGATCTGATTACTACTGCCAGGTCGGGCTTCCCGTCGTGATTGAAATCTCCGAGAGTGAGCCCTCCGAGCTGAGACGCAAATGAAATCGGCTTTGTCGCAGAGAAACCTCCCTTGCCGTCTCCAAGAAAGACTACTACCTGTGTCATAAATACAACAGCAACGTCAGGATTGCCGTCTCGATTGAAATCGGCAGCAACCACATCGTAGGGGGAGGTGTTATATGGGGCTTGAGGATATGCATAGATCAAGCCGCCACTTACAAAGCCTCCATTTCCATTCCCAAGCCAAAGCTCAACGTTATTGCTTCCAGAGTAAGCCACAACCAGATCCAGCTTGCCGTCTTTGTTGAAGTCGGCAGCCACGATTCCAAACGGTCCATCCCTATTGCTCAACATGATGGGGCCTGACGGGGAAGGCGTAAACGATCCATCGCCGTTGCCAAGGAATATGGAAATGCTTGCAGGTTTCCCGTAGAGCGCGCCGCTTGCGTAATTGGTAACAGCCAGATCTAACTTCCCGTCGCCGTTAAGGTCTGCCGCTACTATCCCGTATGGCGTATATCCCGCCGTAATCGGGCTACCCGGCGCCTGGGTAAAGCCCGTTTTCCCGTCCCCAAGAATGACCATCACTGTTCCGAGTTGATCCTGGTAGTTTGCCTCCGTAAATGCCACATCCAATTTCCTATCTCCATTGAAATCTGCAACTACAAACCTGCCGCTCCCGCCAAAAGGGATGGTTATTCCATTGTTTCCTTGTGGAAAAATCTGAGCCGAAGCCGGGATGACTAACAAGCCGTAGGCGACGATAAAGAATAATAGTTTCCAGGCAGAACGGGAAAGGCCAGCCATGCGTGCTCCTTTTCCGCTTCAGGACGGCGAATATAGGGTGGAATCCTGCTTCATGCCGTTCTTGCCCGATGGATCTATTTCGGCAAATCAATCGACGGAATAGGTATTTTCGCGCTTTCAGGAACCGCAATGCAAGTCCCAATGTTACTGTTTTTGTGACAATTAGTGAGGGTAGCCGTAGTATTTTGTATATGGTTTAAGCGGCGAAGTGGCGTCAGGCCGGCCGGCCCTAGCGCGGCCGGTTACAATTCCGATAGCATCCGCAACGCCGTGGCGCCTCTGGCATGAATGATGGAGTAAGTTCACCAGAACGCCAATCCGCCAGACGCTGGCTGGCACTCAGTATCTAATGATGCAGAGACAGATTCGCTTAGGATTCGTTCTCAACGCGGCTTCAGCACCAACTTCACTTCCGTCGCAGCCTCCACCGCTTTCCGCGAATACAGCAACGGAAAATATTCCCCCTTCACCCACAACTTAGCCAGATCCTGATAATGCGAATTATCAGGATCCCCGGCCTGACCCGGAAAGTTCACCGCCCGCGAATTATCCCACGCCCCCACATCCAAAACCATCCGGAACGAAGGCCCGCCCGTAATCTGGAAATCACTCTCCCGATACGCCGCGGCATTCGGAGTATATCCGCTGCCGCCTACCGCGAAAGGCCCCGGCTGCAACTTCGCCCGTAAGTCATCGCTCACCGAACCCGTCATCGGATGCAGCGGCAGCGACTTGTGCAGCCATCCCCACTGCCACTTCTTCGGATCCGGCCCCTGGCCCTTCTCCAGTGCCCCATACGCAGCCGTCAGGCTTTCCAGTAGCACCGTCCGCCACCGCGCGTCCGGCTTCTCCAGCATTGCCAGCATCACTTCCAGTTCCACCCCCGCCGGACTCTCCGCCGCAACCGCCTTCCGAAACGCCTTGCCCAGATACCGCGTCACCCAAACCTCCATCAACGCCGCCTGCGCCGACTCCGCCCGCTCCGCCGCATCCCAACCACGCAGCAGATCGAGCGCCGCTCGTGTCTTGTGTACGTCGCTTTTCAACGGAGCCAGCAACGCCACCAGACGCCGCGCTGGAATCGACACCACATCGTTCTGCAACTTCATCGAATCCTCAAGCGAAACCTTCTTCATCGGCCGCAGCACCTCGTCGATGCGCAGATGCCGCGCCGGATTCGACCACTCAAACCCCAACTTCCGCTCCTGATACGGATAGTCCTTCGGCAAATTCATCTCATTCGAAGTCGTCACATATCCCGCCGCCGGATTGAAGCTCGATGGCAGCTTATCGGCCGCTGTAAACCCCGCCCACTCATACCGTCCATCGCCCGGAACAGGCATCAGCCCATCCCAATTCGGACGCACAGGAACCATCCCTGCCGCCACCCAACCGATGTTCCCCTTCACATCGGCGAACACCTGATTCACATTGGGCGCGCCCCAGTGGCTCATGCCGCCGCGGAACGCCGCGAAGTCGGTAGTGCGCATGCCAACGATGCTGCCAAAGTAAGCCGCTGTCCCCGGCTCCAGCCAGCACGTCCTCACCGCATAAGCGCGCCGCTTCTTGTCATCAGTGAAGATAACGGGTCCATGCCGCGTGAACAGCAGATCGGTCTTCGCCATCCGCCCGCCCTTCACCGGAATCGTTTCGCTCACTACGCGCATGTTTTCCCACGCGCCCTTGTAGCGGTACTGCCGCGCATTCGCCGGATTCAATTCGTAAACGTACAGGTCTTCCTGATCCGCCGGAAAAATCGTCAGACCGAATGCCGCCTTTCCGTTGTGCCCCATCGAAATCCCCGGCTGCGCAGGTTCGCCCGCGCCGATCACATCCAGCCCCGGGGCGCTGATATGCGCGATGTACCGCAACGATGGCGTGGTCTGCACCCGGTGCGGATCGCCAGCTAGGATTGGTCGCCCTGTTGCCGATTTCGCCGGCGCGATGGCCCAGTTGTTGCTTCCCTCCATCGCCTCATTCGTAACGTGGGTCGCACCCTTCGCCAGATTGTAGACCGTCAGAACATCGCCCGGTATACAGGGATTCATCATCTCTGGAACCTTCGTTTCCCACTTCGGTTCCAGCCCCGCCCGTAGCGCGTCCCACTTCTGCCCGTTCTCCATTCCGCCTTTGCAGAACGTGTGTGCGCGCGCCACTTCCTTGGTCAGATTGTTGGTCAGGCCATGGCTGCGGATGCGCACAATGTCCTCCACCGCCCACGCCGAAGGCCCGAACTTCAGCAGCTTGAACTCCAGTGGCAGCTTGTCATTGTGCGCGTTGGCCCACTGCACGTAGGCATTGATGCCGGCCACAAAAGACTCCGCGATCTTCTTCGCATCGGGGCTGTAAGCGGCCCACTCTTTCTCCATCGACCCGCGATACAGAAACAGCCGCGTCGCCCGGTCCTGCTCCACATACTGCGCCCCCAGCACTTCCGAAAGCAGCCCCAGCCCACGCCGCCGCCACAATTCCAGTTGAAACAGCCGGTCCCTCGCCGCGTTGAACCCCTGCCCGAAAAATGCATCGTCCACGCTCTTGGCGTAGATATGCGGCACGCCCCATTTATCGATCAGGATTTCAACCGGCTGTTTGATTCCAGCCGTAGGAAAGATGACAGGCTCCGCTGCCTGTAAAGCGGAGCCAATCAAAAGCACGAGCAGTCTCATCTTTAAATGAAACCATAGATGTGTGGCAGATTGGCAATCCAATGTCGCTTATATTGACTAGAACGATACGTCGCATTTGGGGTCTGACACCTTTTTTCGGCCGTTTTCTTGTCCGCCATAGCTTTAGCGAAGGTGGATGCCGAAAATGGGCTGTCTGACCCCAATTGCCCTCCAACGCAATGCCCCAATCCAATGAATCGCTCACCAAATCGGAAGCTCGCCTCATCAGCGCAATGTAAGCGACATTGGATTGGCAATCCGCGGGCGATTGTTAATCGCCCATCATACTAACTTCACCTACACCCGGCAAAAAGACCCGCTTTTCCACAATCCACTACTCACTCGAAGCCTGCAACTCAAAATCCCGCTGGCTTCACAGCTGTCCCGCCAGCCACACCCTGGCAAAATCCCAATCCCGCTTCAACGTGGCAACCGAAATCTCAAGCGCCTCGGCCGTCTCCGCCTCATTTAGCCCACCAAAAAAACGAAGCTCCACCGCCTTTGCCGCCCGCGGATCAAGTGTCTCCAGCCGGGTCAGCGCCTCGTTCACCGCCAGCACACGCTCATCCATAACCATTGCCGGACCATCCGTCTCCCACAGGGAAAGCGGCGTTTGACCGCTGCCACGTTTCTCGCTTTTCTGACGACGCGCGTGGTCAACCAGAACCCGTCTCAGCTGTTGCGCCGCGACTGCGAAAAAATGCGCACGATCCTGCCACTGAATAGGCGCGGATTGGCAGATACGAAGGTAGGCCTCGTGAACGATCGCAGTGGTCTGTAAGGTATGCTCACCGTGTTCGCGGCGCATCTCCCTCGCCGCGATTCGATGCAACTCGCCATAGACAACCTCCATGACCCGTCCTCCGGCCTCACCATCACCTTGCCGCCAGCGCTCCAGCAGTCCCGTGATCGTATGCCCATATCGTTCGTCTGGCTGATCCATTACAGTCAAGTATGAGCTATTCCTCGATCGCAATACGCTAGGCTTATCGGAGGGCAACTCACAATGACGCCTGAAGAACTTAGTAAGATCCGCCAAATCTACGAAGGCGCTGTGCCAATGGATGCGCCGGCTCGAGCAGCTTACCTTGAACGCGAGTGTCGTGGAAACGAAGGCATTCGTCAAGAAGTCGAGCGGCTTCTGAAGGGCCGCGATTGCGTCCCGGCTTGGCTTGATCAGCCGGCGCTCGGCGTCGCCAAAGCGCTTGCCGGCGTCGCGACTCCGAAATTGGAAGGCCGCAGTTTCTGCGGCTACACCATGCTTCGCGAGATCGGCCGGGGAGGCACAGGCATCGTCTACCTGGCCGAAAGATCCGACGGTACCTTCCACCGTCAAGCCGCAATTAAGCTGGTATTGCCTCCCGCAAGCTCTCCAGCCGTCTTCGCCCGGTTCCAGCAGGAACGCGAGATCCTTGCTTCGCTAAACCACCCAAACATCGCGAAACTGCTCGATGCCGGAGTCACCGGGGAAGGCTGGCCGTTTTTCGTAATGGAGTTTGTCGACGGCCAGCCGATTCATCGCTGGTGCGATGACCGCAAACTGACCATCCGCCAGCGGCTGGAACTTTTCAGCGGCGTGATCAGCGCCGTTCGCTTTGCACACCAGCACTTGGTAGTACACAGGGATCTCAAGCCGGGCAACATATTGGTCACCAACGACGGCGTCGTGAAGCTTCTCGATTTCGGCATCGCCAAGGTCGTGCAGCCGAATATACTCGAACGGACGCCTGACACTCTGACCCTCGCAGGCATGATGACGCCAGAATATGCGAGTCCCGAGCAGGTCAACGGACGCACCATCACCACCTTGTCCGATGTCTACTCACTGGGCGTGGTTCTCTACGAATTGCTCACCGGACACCGTCCCTATCGGCTGCGCAGCGCCGCCCTTCACGAGATGGTCCGCATCATTTCAGATGTGGAACCTGCGCGTCCCAGCGAAGTAGTGGCCACCTCTGAGCAAGTGCCCTCTCCGCTCACGCCCGAAACAGTCAGCGCCGTCCGCGAAGGCGATCCAACTCTGCTGCGCAAGCGTCTTGCCGGCGATCTCGACTCCATTCTGTTGATGGCACTGCGTAAGGACCCGGAACGCCGCTATGTCTCGGTGGAGTCGTTTGCCGAAGACCTCCAACGTCACCTGGAACAAAGGCCTGTTCACGCCAGAAAGGCCAGTCGCTGGGAGCGCTTCCAGCATTTCCGCCGCCGCAATCCCGGCGGCTTTCTGGCTGCGGGGTTGGTTGCTATACTGTTTCTTGCCGGACTCCTGGCGGTGGTATTACAATCCCGCCACGAAATCCTTGCCTCAGGACCGGACCGTGGCTCAGTCCTGTTTCTCGCGCCGTTTTGGTTGTTCTCCGCCGGTATCGTTGTGGCCGCTCTCTACGGAACCATGCATATCGCACACCCCAGTCGAAGGCAACAGGTCGGTGCCGCCACCGCAGGCTTGGCCTTTGGCCTGGGTCTGTTTGTCAGACTGAGATTGGAACATAGCATGGGTCTGTGGTGGAGCAGGGTTGAAGGCAATCACGACCCGCTCATGCTCCTTTCCCCAGTTACCGGGCTCATTTTCCCACTCATTGGGGCGACCCTTCTCGTTCTCTTGCTCATGGCCGGACGGCGATTCGGATGGAATGGCCAGCTCATCTTGCTCCTGGTCATTGGACTTTATCAGGCGACGCGTCAGCGTCTCTGGTTCGGTGAGTTTATCCCCGCGCTCAACTTCCAACCGGGTTTGATTACCATGCTCGCTAGCGCGGGCATCATTTTCGCTGCAGGATTGCTTGGGCTGGTCACAATGCGCATCATCGCAGGGGCGGAAATCTCAATCCGCAAACAACTATGAAAACTGACTCGATGTGGGAACCCGCTCAGCCAGCAGAGCGGTATCCGGTGATTGACATCCTCCGAGGGATTGCGCTGTTCGGTGTACTGATGGTGAATCTGGAAACAGGCTTCAGGCTCCCGCTGTTGGAACTGATTCACAATCACCCGGTTGAAACCGCTTGGGCAGACCAGCTTGCCAATTTACTCATGCTTCGCCTCCTGGAATTCAAAGCGATAACCATATTCTCATTCCTGTTTGGCGTGGGAATCGCCATGCAAGCCGGCCGGTTCGCGTCGTCCGGCGTCAGCATCAGGGGCTTCCTGGCCCGGCGGTTCGGCTGGCTCTTCGTGCTTGGAACAGTTCACATGTTTCTCATTTGGAATGGCGACATTCTAATGCTCTATGCGGTTTGCGGACTGCTCCTGCTCCCCTCGCTTGGGCTTCGCTGGCAAGCGCTCGCCGTCATTGGCGCCGTGGCAATGGCTCTGCCGGAATTCGTCGAGATTGCCCCATCCATTCCATCGGGAGCCGCCGCCCTGGCCGAGATTGCCAAAGCACGGGATGTTTATCTCAACGGTAGTATTGTCTCCATCCTCGCTTACCGATGGCACGAAGCCTGGGCTCTGATTTTTCCGCTTGAAATCTCGATCCTCTTTCGCACCGTGGGCTTGATGCATTGGGGTATGGCCGCCTGGCGCATCGGCATCCTGCGGGAGCCTGAACTCCATAGGGGCAAACTCCTGGCCGCGCTGGCGCTTGGTACCGTGGGAGGCTCCTTGTATCCTTCAACTCCAAGCCTGCTCGCTCTGGCGTATGTGTCGGCCTTGCTATTGTTGCTGACTCCCGCACGCGCCGCCTGGCTTCCCGGTCTTGCCGCCACCGGACGAATGGCCCTCACCAACTATCTGGTTCAGTCAATCGTCCTTGGATTCATTTTCTATGGCTACGGCTTTGGGCTGTTCGGGCGAACAGGATCCGCCGCCGGGGCAGCCATCGGCGTGGCGATCTACCTCGCGCAAATCCAACTCAGCCGCTGGTGGCTTCGCCACTTCCAGTTTGGACCGTTTGAGTGGCTGTGGCGCGCCCTCACGTATGGACGCCGCCAACCAATGAGGCGCGTCGGAGGCGCTCACTTCCGAATTAGATAAACCGCCACTTCCGACATCAAATTCGGAAGCCGCCTGATCTCCTGATTCCCCGCCAAAAAGATCCGCTTCTCCAAAATCCACGACTCTTTTGACGCCAGTAACTCAAAATCCTCAATCGTGAAGAAGTGAATATTCGGCGAATCGTACCAGTCATGCGGAAACAGCTTCGTCTTCGGCGCGCGCCCCGTGAAGAAATGTGAAAGCCGCACCCGCCAGTGCCCGTAGTTCGGAAACGCAATCACCGCATGCTTGCCCACGCGCATGATCTCCTGCAGAATCCGCTGCGGATGCCGCACCTCCTGCAACGTCTGGCTCAGAATGATGTAGTCGAACGCGTGGTCCGGATAATCGGACACGCACTCTTCCATATTTCCCTGATACACCGAAACGCCGCGCGCAATCGCCTTCTGCACCTTCTCAGGAAACAGCTCCACGCCCCGCGCGTCCACGTTCTTATTCTCGGCCAGCCACTCCAATAGGTCGCCTTCGCCGCAGCCCAAGTCCAGCACCTTCGAATCGCGCGCCACCAGCGCCCCGATCATCTCGTAATCGCGCCGCCCCAGCAGCGTCCGTACAAATGGATCCTGACCCTGTGGCATCTTACCGCCGCCCCTTCAGAGTGCTCGCCAGAAAGCCGCGCACCAAATCCGTCTGCTCTTCCACTTCAACCAGGAAAGCATCATGCCCATACGACGACCGCAATTCGCAATACGCTACATCGTGATTGCGCCGCCTGAGTGCGTTCACAATCTCCTGCGATTGATAACTCGGATACAACCAGTCCGACGTAAAGCTAATCACCAGAAATCGCGTCGTCGCACGCTCCAGCGCCGCCGCCAGCGTGGTCTTGCCAGCCGTTAGATCGAACAGATCCATCGCCTTGGTGATAAACAAATAGGAGTTTGCGTCAAAGCGGTCCACGAACTGGCTGCCGCGATACCGCAGATAGCTCTCCACTTCGAACATGCTCTCATCGCGCTGCCGCCGGCCGAACTTCTCGCGCATCGAATCGTCGCTCATGTAGGTGATGTGTCCCACCATGCGCGCCACGCTCAATCCGCGCCCCGGCAACTTCTGTCCGTAGTAGTTGCCTTCGTTCCAATCCGGATCGGCCATAATGGCCTGCCGCCCCACTTCGTTGAACGCGATCTGCTGCGCGCTGTGCCGCGCCGTGCTCGCAATCGGAATCGCCGACGCCACGGCCTCTGGATACGCCACCGCCCACTCCAGCGCCTGCATCCCGCCCATCGATCCGCCGGCCACGCTCAGCAGTCTCGTGATGCCCAGGTGGTCGATCACCATCTTCTGCAGCCGCACCATGTCGCCAATCGTAATCACCGGGAAATTCATGCCGAAGGGCTGCCCGGTCGCCGGGTCGATCGATCCAGGCCCGGTCGTCCCGCGGCATCCGCCCAGCACGTTCGTGCAGATCACAAAGTATTTATCGGTGTCGAAGGCCTTGCCCCCGCCGATCATGCTCTCCCACCAGCCGCCCGGCCCGCCGGCATGCGCGTCGCCGCTGAAAGCGTGAACAATCAGGATGGCGTTGGTCTTGGCGGCATTCAGCGTGCCGTAGGTCTCATAAGCAGCCTCCACCGGGGCCAGCGTCTGGCCGCAATCAAGGTTGATTGATGGAAATGGAACGATCTGTGTGTCACCAGGCATCGACAAGGAGTGAATATTCTTATGATACCGAAATATGGGGACAGCCCGCGTGTTTCCCTATTTCCTAGCCCCCACCACCCCCGACAAATAATCCCCAGTCCCCGCCACCCGAACCAAATGTGGATACCGCTCCCCGCCTCCGTAGTCCAGTTTGAAGGACTCGTAAAACTCCCCCACCTTCACCAACAGTTCCAACTTCTCCCCAGCCGCCGTTTTCGAAATCGCCTCGCGCAGCACCGTCTGCGTATACTGCCGCCGGTTCACCGCAATGATCTTAGTAGAAGGCGTCACCCCGCTCTTCTGCGCCACACCGCCATAAACGACATCGATAATCGACCCGTCTTCCTTAACCTTCAAGCCAATCGAAAACGAATGGTCGCTCATCTTCTTGGATTCCTCAACGGCTTTCCAAAACTCAGACCGCTTGTCATCGAAAACCAACTTCCACCCGCCGCCCGTAATCCCGCCCAGCGGAGCCCGCGGCGCAGTTCTATAAACCCGCTCCGTCAAAAACGTCTTCCAGTCGTAAGCATGCACCTGGTTCAACGCCGCCACCACATCCTCAAACTGATACGGCTTCACCTCAGGCCGATCGCCGCCGCCATGAAACACATGGCAGAAATCATCGAGCGACTTCTTCCCGTTACTCAACGCGCGGATCTTCACATCGGCATCCAGCCAGATCAACGTACCCTCAGGATAAAAATCCACCGACCGCCGGTAATTCGAATAGTCATCCGGCGCCAGATACAGCAACTGCGAAGCCGTCCCCGTGTCCACCAGCGGACGCCACCCGCGCCCCGTCTGCCCATCCAACGTGGCCGCCGTATGCGCCAGATTCTCGCGATACTCCTCCGCCGTCCACAACCCCGAACGCGCCGCCAGCACCTCGCCCAGATAGTTCGTCAGCCCTTCGTACACCCACAGCAGATCTCCCGCCATCGGCTTCTCAAACCCGCCCGTAGCCAGCCCCGCCGGTCGCCGGAACTTACCATTCCAGGAATGCACAAACTCATGCGGCAGCAGATAAGCACGGGTTTTCTTCGGCGCTGCATCGATGATGTCCCGCTCGCCCAACCGGTCGTCACTCGATTCGTGATGCTCCAACCCGAACGACTGCACATGGTCCGACAAGGTCAGCAGAAAATGGTACGACTTATAATGCCGCGCCCCAACACATCCTGGGGAAACTCAGTAGCGCGCATACTATCCGCTGCCACATGAAGGTAATGCTTCTCCCCCAACTCAATGGTTCTGTAATTCGCCCCCACAGAAATCGGCGAATCAACTAGCGTCTCCGTGGAAACGGGTTGAAACTGAATCTCATTGCCCGACTCACTCTTGATAGGTAGCGCCGTTCCATACCGCCATCCATTGGGAACCTTCAGCGACGCCTCCATCTTCAACTTACTCTGCTCGGTGCCCTCCGGATAAAGGATCAACTGATTCCAATTGATCACGGCCAGCGCCGAAGTAGTGCTAGCCGCCGCCGAAAACGCCCCACCCTCAGCCGGAGCAATGTAATCGAACACGACATCGAGCGTCGAAGCCCCCGCCGGAGCAGTAACATGAAACGCAAACATATTCTCGGAATCCCGAGTCCAAGGCAGCGTCGCCCCACCCGCCGTCACAGTCAATCCAACAAGGTTAGTAATAGGACCGCTAGGCATATGCTCACCCGGAATCCACTTCGGATAAAGCAAAGTGTTAGCCCCAGGCTTAGCCGGAATCGTCATCCGGACATGAAAAACCCTGCGCGCCGCGTCAGTGGCATCGACCTGGAGCCTGACCGGAACATCCTGCGCAAAAACAACAGCCGCCGAAACGGCAAAAAGGAGTCGGTACATCGCTCCAGTATAACCGGGGACGGAGGGGACGGACCGCACTGTCCCCGCTGCGATAACCTGGAGGCAGGATCAGATGCGACTCCTCTTCCTACTGATCGCCGTCATCTATTGCAAGACAGGCTGTATCCGGCTGGATTTCCTACCGTAAGCTCAACCGAGGACTAGACATGTTATCATGCAATCGATTAACAAAATGCGCATGCGGCGAATCTTGCTCCCATTCATGCTCGGCCTATATCCCTTCACACAGGCATTTGAGTTAACGTACATCTTAGGGCATCCCAAAAATTGGCAAGTGTGGATGCTTACGTCAACCGATATCGAGGCCGCCAGCAATTACAAATACGCAAACGACAAACAATTCAAATCGCTTCTTGAAGAGAGATCCAAGAAACTGTCCTACGTGAAATACCAGGAGGGAAGTTTAGCAACATTCATCGAGGAAGCAAGTTCGGGCGCTTGCCATATCAAAATCATAAATGATCAAGGCAAAGAGCTTGATGGATGGGTCCATTGCGATCTTCTCGAGATGTCAGCGGAGTCAAAAGCAGATCTAGCCAGACAAGAGCAAAAACAACAAATTGCAAACAGAGCGAAAGTTTTAGCGACAAAGAAATTGACTGAGGAGAAAAGGCGTGCCGATGAAGAGACAAAAAGGCGAGAACTGGCTTTTATCAATTCCCTGCCGAAGCTTGTAAGTTCAGGCGGCAATACTGTCTTTGTTGCAACTTCTCTGGATTGTGCGAATGACCTCCGGAAAATCGTTGATTACGGTAGAAGAAGTGGGACTGGCGTTGAATTCCGCAAGAAGATGGTCGAATTGATGACGCTTGGATGCGCAGAATCAATTGACAATGGCACACCTATCTTGAAAGCAACTAGAAGTGGGCAATTTATTACGTTCACAGCTTATAAGTCAGGCAAGACCGGAGTAGCACTTCCAGAGAATGTCACTTGGCCTTGAATTTTCTCATGACAATCAGGCGATAACTCTACGCGGCAGCGATGCAGTTTAAATTCCAGTGCCCGTGCTACTCTTCAAGCCAACGACGCCTACTGCACAGGAGACATCGCCCGGTACCCCAACTTCCGACCCAGCTCAATCAACCCTTTGTCGAATGTGACCAGCGTCCCCCTGCAAGCCGCCGCACTGGCCAACAGGTAGCAATCGCCAACCCACTTCGCTGCACTCCGATTTGCAAAATGCTCCATGGTCTCGCGAAATAGCTCGTCTACTCCGCGCGGCTCAAGATGCATGGAAATCCGGGGATCGCGCACCCAAAAATCGTAAATCCCCCATGCTTCGCGCACAGTCATTAAGCCATCGCCCATAACGGCAGGCGTGTTCAGCAGTCGAATCAATCCGACCTGAGTGTAGCGGAAGAACAGAATGTTTGAATCGGGTCTGACGTGCCGCAGCCATTCCATGGCCGCTTCATTGTGAATGTGTGTAGTATCGGAAAGGGCAATCCAAACGTTCACATCAGGTATAAATGAGATCATGTGGAGTTTCATCGGTTGGGTATCGCGGCCCCCGCTTGCCCTTGGTGCGAATAGGTGATTCCGTTATGAACTGGGACTTCTGCGTCTTCCCATACTGCTGCTCCAAGGCCCGAATCATCAACTCCCGCATAGAGGTGCCGGAATCATGCGCTAGCTGCTTGATCTCGGCGTGGAGCGGTTCGGGGATATCGAGAGTAGTGCGGATAGCCATGCCATAATTATGGCACTTGCGTTAGCCAATTGTCCACGCTCATGATCATGTTTCGTTTGAGCGGGATTCGTTCCTGCCTATCCCGGGGAAATCGCGACGATCCCTCTCCTCGCCGCCAACGCCCGCAATGCCCTGTCAAAGGTCACCAGCGCTCCTCCGCTTGCTTCCGCATAGGCAAGCAGAAAACTATCTCCCACCATTTTCGGAGCCCGTTGAGCGCCCAATGGAATGGTTGCCTCCCGGAAGATTGTATTCAAGTCCCCCGGTTCTCCCCACAACTCGATTCTTGGATCATTCAGCCAATAATCGTAGACATCCCATGCCTGATTCAGGGTCTTGCATTCACTACCCATAACCGCTTGGGTCGTCAATAACCTGAGCAAACCAACCTGTGTGTATCGCGAGAATATTATCCGCGAATCCGGCGATACCCTATCGAGCCACTCTTGGGAGTCCGCCCAATGAACATGCGCGGAGACCGATAGGGCAACCCAAACATTTAAGTCAGGGAAATATGAGGTCATACGGATTCTCATCCGTCGGGAAAAGCGGGCCTAATGGACCCTTGACAACAATTGGTGGACCAGTTACAAAGCCAGTCTTCACCGGTTTTCCCTGTCCAGCCTTCGTTCGCCGCGCCGCACGCTTGCTCTCCAATGCCTCGATAACAACCGCACGCATTGTAGTGCCGGTTTCCTGGGCAAGTTCCTTCAGCGAAGAGTGCAACTCTTCAGGAAGTTCAACGGTAGTTCGGATACCCATATTCAGATTATCGCGCAATCGTCTCCTGCACGTCCGACACCTGCCTATCACTCAAAAACAAGATCATGCGGATTCTCGTCCGACGGGTAAAGCGGCCCCCGCTCTCCCGTGCCGGCGAAGATCGGCCCGATCCTCGGTCGATGCGCTTGACCTGCCAGCTCCTCGCCCTCCCCATCGCCTAAAAATTGCGTCAAGGCTCCAACGGTCTCCAATTCCAGCGAGCGGCCTGACCGCTCAGCTCGTTTCACCAGCTCCGCGTGCAGCGCTTCGGGAAGGTCCACTATAGTTCGTACCGCCATAATTCATTATCCCCAATCCCATGCCGTAGCTGCCGCGTTGTTTTATCCGTGTCCATCCGTGTGTATCCGTGGCTAAACCCGTTTTGGTTTAAACCGCCGCCCACCCACCCCCCAATCACCACCAATCCCACCCAAATAACTCCTTTCCCCTCAACACCCAACCCCAACCCACCACCCAACTCCCCACCACCCCCATGCTATACAAAAAGACGGAAAGCCGGCGGCCGCACCACCCGTCCGCCCCCCGAAAAAAGGAGCCCCAAGCCACATGTCAGACCTAATTTTCAGAACGAACCCAAAAATCGACCCCAAACCCAACAGCCCAAACCACTTCCGTGAAAAAAAACGAACCCACCGCGGCACAAAACTTGAACCCGCCGCCCATACGTGTTTCAATAGGAGTTACACCCTTCCTGGAGGTCCCACGATTTGAGTAAGGCAATTCTCGCCTTGGAGGACGGCTCGGTCTTCGAAGGCACGGCTTTTGGTGCGCCTGTCGAACGATCCGGCGAAGTAGTCTTCAATACATCCATCACTGGCTATCAGGAAATCTTCACCGACCCCTCCTACGCCGGCCAGATCGTCGTTCTCACTTACCCCCAAATCGGCAACTACGGCGCCTCGGGTGAAGACAACGAATCCACCCATCCGCACATCGAAGGACTCATCGTACGCGAGTTCTCGCCCATCTCCAGCAGCTGGCGCGCCAGCGAAACCGCCGACGAATTCCTCAACCGCAACGGCGTCCCCATCGGCGGCAATATGGACACGCGCAAGCTCGTCCGCCACCTGCGCAGCCGCGGCGTTATGCGCGGCGTACTCTCAAACACCGGCACGCCCGCCGAAGCGCTCATCGAAAAGGCTCGCCAAAGCCCGTCCATGACCGGCCTCGACCTCGCCACGCGCGTCTCCACCAAAGCCGCCTACGAATGGGACCAGCCCGTCACCGACTGCTCTCCCAGCGAACGGCTGAAGCAAGCCGCGCAGACGTATCACGTCGTCGCCTACGACTTCGGCATCAAGCGCAACATCCTCCGCCGCCTCGTCCAGACCGGCTGCAAAGTCACTGTCGTCCCATCGAAAACATCGGCTGAAGACGTGCTCGCCATGAACCCCGATGGCGTGTTCCTTTCGAACGGCCCCGGCGACCCCGAGCCGCTCGAACACCAGGCCGCGCAAGTCCGCAAGCTCATCGGCAAAACGCCGGTCTTCGGCATCTGTCTCGGCCACCAGATCCTCGGCCTCGCGCTCGGCGCAAAGACCTACAAACTGAAATTCGGCCATCGCGGCGGCAACCATCCGGTGCTCAACAAAATCACCGGCAAGGTGGAAATCACCGCCCAGAATCACGGCTTCGCAGTCGACCCCGATTCGCTCAACGCCAACGACATCGAGCTGACTCATATCAACCTCAACGACCAGACGCTCGAAGGTTTCCGCCATCGCAACTACCCGGCCTTCTGCGTGCAATACCACCCCGAGGCCGCTCCCGGACCGCACGACTCGCTGTACCTGTTCGACGATTTCATCCATCTCATGAAGGATCACAAGAAGCAATAGGATGCCCAGACGCAACGACATCCATCGAATCCTCATTCCAGGCTCCGGCCCCATCATCATCGGCCAGGCCTGCGAATTTGACTATTCCGGAACGCAAGCCTGCAAGGCGCTGCGTGCGGACGGCTACGAAGTGGTGCTGGTGAACTCCAACCCCGCCACCATCATGACCGATCCTGAACTGGCCGACCGCACTTACGTCGAGCCGCTCAGTGTCGAATACCTGGAAGAGATCATCCGCAAGGAACGTCCTGACGCACTTCTGTCGACAGTCGGCGGTCAGACAGGTCTCAACCTTTCGGTCGCCCTCGCCGAAAACGGCGTGCTCGATAAGTACGGCGTCGAACTCATCGGCGCGAAAATCGACGCCATCAAAAAGGCCGAAGATCGCCTGCTGTTCAAAGATGCCATGCGCAAGATCGGCCTCGAAACGCCGCTCTCGCAGTTGGTCACCGACATCGAAGGCGGCTACAAATTCGCCGAGCGCATCGGCTACCCCATGATCCTCCGCCCCAGCTTCACCATGGGCGGCTCCGGCGGCGGCATCGCTTACAATAGCGAAGACCTCGAAGAGATTCTCACCCGCGGACTCGACCTTTCGCCCGTGCATGAAGTGCTGATCGAAGAAAGCGTGCTCGGCTGGAAAGAGTACGAGCTCGAAGTGATGCGCGATCTGGCGGACAACGTCATCATCGTCTGCTCCATCGAAAACTTCGACCCGATGGGCGTCCACACTGGCGACTCCATCACCGTCGCACCCGCGCAAACATTGACCGACAAAGAGTACCAGATGATGCGCGATGCCGCGCTCGCCTGCCTCCGCGAAATCGGCGTCGATACCGGCGGCTCTAACGTACAGTTCGCCATCGATCCCAAAACCGGCCGCATGGTCGTGGTGGAAATGAATCCGCGCGTCTCGCGCTCCTCCGCACTGGCTTCGAAGGCCACCGGCTTCCCCATCGCCAAGATCGCCGCGAAATTGGCCGTCGGTTATCGCCTGGACGAAATCGCCAACGACATCACACGCCTCACCCCCGCCTGCTTCGAGCCGACCATCGACTACGTGGTCGCCAAGATCCCACGCTGGCAGTTCGAAAAGTTCCCTGGTGCCGACCCCACGCTCGGCACGCAGATGAAGTCCGTCGGCGAAGTCATGGCCATCGGTCGCACCTTTAGCCAGGCCATGTTGAAAGGCCTGCGCAGTCTCGAAACCGGCAAGTCCTCGAAGAGCGATGTGTACGATGACGCGCTCATTCCCAAGAAGCTCATCACGCCCACGCCCGACCGCCTGAACTACATCCTTTACGCCCTGGAACGCGGCTGGACTGTCGAGCAGGTGCATGACATGACCAAGGTCGATCCTTGGTTCCTCACTCAGTTGAAACTCGGCATCGAACACCGCGTCGGCCTCGGCACTGAAAGTCTGGAAACCATCTCCGCCGAAAAGATGCTCGCTGCAAAACGCGATGGCATCGGCGACCGCGCTCTCGCCCGCACGTGGGGAGTCGAAGAGCTCGATGTCCGCGCCAAACGCAAGGAACTCGGCGTCACCGCCGTGTTCAACCGCGTCGATACCTGCGCCGCGGAATTTGAAAGCTTCACGCCGTACATGTATTCCAGCTATGAATCGGAATGCGAATCGAAGCCAACCGACCGCAAGAAGGTCATGATTCTCGGCAGCGGTCCCAACCGCATCGGCCAGGGCCTGGAGTTCGATTACTGCTGCTGCCACGCGTCCTTCGCGCTGCAGGATTACGACGTCGAATCCATCATGGTCAACTGCAACCCCGAAACGGTCTCTACCGATTACGACACCAGTGACCGCCTGTACTTCGAACCGCTCACGCTGGAAGAAGTGCTCAACATCTGCGACACCGAAAAGCCCGATGGTGTCATCGTTCAGTTCGGCGGCCAGACGCCGCTCACGCTCGCGCTGCCCTTGCAGGCGCAGGGCGTGCCGATCATCGGTACCGACCCCAAAAACATCGACCTTGCCGAAGATCGCAAACTATTCGGCAAGCTGCTTGAAGATCTCGACATCCCATGCCCCATGAACGGCACCGCGACCAATATCGATGAGGCCTGCGCAGTCGCGCGCCGCATTGGTTACCCCGTGCTTGTGCGCCCCAGCTATGTGCTCGGCGGCCGCGCCATGGTAGGTAATGACCAGCTTTTTTCCAACCGTCGGATTAAACGAATAAGGGGTAATGGAATAATGCCCCTGGGCCAACTGGTTTGTAAACTGGCTCTCCACCTTGTTATCCATGATTTCGGAGATCATTTTCAAAAGATCTTTTACCCGCATTTTTTCGTTACCGG
>CAIRSA010000342.1 GCA_903881085.1 uncultured Acidobacteriia bacterium | reverse complement strand
GATGTTGAAACGAGCCACTCCTAAAAAACACAGGCAATTGTCTTGACGTTCTGAAAAATCGGCGTTGAATCAAAGGTATGAAAAAGCTGTTAATATTAATCCGGCAATGAGACAGAGCCGTTATGCGGCATAGCGGGTGACGTTGGCGGTGAAGAAACTGCGAATCAACTCCGGTTGCCGGTGACAAGATCGCAACTGCCCCAGCGTCTGGCGGTGCAGTGCCCGTTCGTTCCTGGCTGCTGGCAGCTGCCCCAGCTTGCTTTTCAGCGACCGGTTCAACCGTTCATCGGGGTTGAGTTCCGGGCTGTAGCTGGGCAGATGATGCACCGCAATCGCTTGGCGGTGTGCGGCCAGCCAGGTCTTCACCGGTGCGCTGTGGTGCACCCGCAGGTTGTCGAGGATCAGATACACCTTGCGGCCCTTCATCGGGCGCACCAACCGTTCCATGAAACGGATGAGCAGGCTGGCATTCAGCGCGCCTTTGTAAACCATCCACCGCGCACTGCCACGGTTGGTTACCGCGCTCATCACGGAGAACCCAAAACGCTTTGAGCGCTGGCTTACCGTCGGGGTCTGACCGCAGGGCGCATAGCCACGCGGCGCGTTGGGTTGGTTGTTCACGCCGGTCTGGTCGCCCCAGTAAATCTCCGCGCCCTCGGCTTTGGCCTGCGTCGCGATGGCGGGATATTCCTCTTTCAGCCAGCGCCGCACCTTCTTGGGGTTTTGTTCGTAAGCCTTTTTGATGGGCTTCTGGGGCGTAAAACCCCAGCGCTTCAGGTATTCGCCCATCGTGCGCACGGGCAGTTTGAGGCCATAGCGCGTCTCCAGTAGTTGTGCCACCGCCTTGCGGGTCCAAAGGGCAAAGGGCAGTTGGAGTTGGTCAGGCATCTTGTTGGCAATGAGTGCGCGCACCGCCTTCTCTTGGGCAGCGGTGAGCGTGCGGCCTTCCCCGACAACCCGGCCGCGCTCATCGCGCAACAGCGACTTGGTGCCGTGCTCGCGTTGATGCTGCTTCCACTGGCGCACGGTCCGTTGATTGACCCCGACCGCCATTGCCACCTCCCGGTCATGCCACTTCTTACCAGTCAGGATCATGGCCCGACGCCGGGCCTCCTGTTGCTGTTCCTTACTCATATGCCGCGCATCTCGTTTCATTCACCTCACAATACACAGCCCCGACTGTTGGCGCTATCTATTTGCCGGATTAATAATCTTTTTGGGCGTTGTGATGTTTTCAACCGTGATATTTTTTACGGATGGTTGCGTGGCCGTTGTCGCTGGCGCAGTCGCGTATAATCACATTAAGACCAAGGAAGCATACAGAAGCTACATCAACGAGTCTCAAAAGAACAATACAGAGCGAGAAAAAAACGGATTAAAACCAGTCCCGATTTTGACTTATGACCAGTGGAAAAACGATCCAACAGGAGATAATTTGACTGCCACAAATAAGCCCCCAACTCAAATCAAAGCATCAAATTCTCGTCGTTAATTGCGGACATGATCTCCGCCAGCTAGGCGATTGGCTTTGCCTCGATTTGCATAAAGGGGTCGGTTCTTGGTGTTGTTCACTCGGCGGGTCATCCGGGCTGAAGGCCGTTCGCGGGGTTTCGCATCCTGGCTCCGAACAGCCGGCGCCGCAACCGGATAATTCAATCGTAGCGGGGCGTTTTGTTTCATTTTTGATTTCACTGCCGGGCGGTTTCCTTCTACAAATAGCCAGCTTGCATGGCTGACCAACCCAACATCGAGTCGCTCACCGCGCCGCGCCTGCGCCGTGGCGGGCGGCTCTTTCTGTTTTTTTCCTCGGCGGTGCTGCTCACCGGCGCGGTCTCCATGCTGTTCGCCGATTTGCTCTGGCGCACCGGCTGGAGCG
>CAIRSA010000341.1 GCA_903881085.1 uncultured Acidobacteriia bacterium | reverse complement strand
TCTGTCTTAACGACCGATACCACCTGTCTTGTTACCCAGGGGAAATTAGGAACTTATGAAAATCTATAATCGGATAATCACATTGGGCTTGGCGTGCATCATGTTGACCGCACTGGCCGGTTGCATCAGCAATCGTGCGGGTCAACTCAATATAACCAAGGAAGTGGCTGAAAAAGGTTCCTACTATGTCGAGCGCCAACCCAAAGACGAACGTAAATTTGACGAGCTTATCGCGGAGCGCATGAGTGCTCGGGGCTACAAAGCTGTGTCTGGCTCCGTTCGGCCGGCGAACGCGACTTATGTCGTGACGTACACTGACAGGTGGATGTGGGACATGCGGATGTACCTCTACAACCTGCGAATCGAACTGCACGACGCAAATAACGGCGCAACAGTTGGGTTTGGCGAGTCCATGCAGAGTTCGTTAGCAGCAATGGGCAAGACTTTCCCCCAGATTGTTGATACTGCACTCGACCAGTTATTCAAAAAGTAGTTGAGACCGGTTCTGGAGGCTTTGCCCACGGTGGGTGGCAGCATGTAGATCGACGGCAAATGTGTAACTTGGCCGGCCTGTTGACTAGCGAGGGGACGGAAGCCGTCAAAAGGAGCTTGCGATATGGGCTTCATGCCAGCTACCGCGGCGTGAGTTGGTGCAACTCAGGGTGTTCGGGTAAACGAGCCCCCACACCGCTACAGCCTCGTGCCCTGCGTTCGCTTGAAGCCCCGCGGTCGGATACGGAGTCCGACCGAAAACGGCAACAGATTGGTTTTACGAGCTCCAGGAGGCCTCGCGGGAACGACGCCCGGTCGCGCCTATCTAGAATGTGGCGTCGGCGCCCCTAAGCCGGGCCGATGCCGATACCGGCGGTTAATCGTTCAAACCGTCCATGCGGGGGATGCGGTTTCTCGTCCATGCAAGCTCCCACCCTCGCCGCAATGCTTTGATCGTGTACGGCCACAACTGTGCTGCGGGCCACCGAATCACCGAGCTCGGCTCTGGCCCGAGACGGCCGCAGCCGGGAAACCTCGGGCGAATCCTTCACCAAGTTGTGCCTTAGTTGTGCCCCGCCGGGTCGGTTTCAGTCAGGTTCAGCCTGGTCTACCCGAGCCGTGCCATGTGATAACCTATTGCCGTATCGAGTAATTTTGTCACGTGAAGAGGCAGGATCAGGCCGTTCGGGACGTATAGGTCGCAGGTTCAAATCCTGTCACCCCGACCACTGATTCTAAAGGATTTTTTCTCGAAAAATTTCCTGGGTCCACAGGGAAAAAATCGCTGGGTCCAAACTGGGTCCAACGGAAAAATTGCGTCGGCACAGAACAGGGACGTTCCGTGACGAACGAATGCGGAAAATTGCGCGGGTTATTGATTGGGCGCGAGATCGTATATGACTCGTTGTCGGCCAGAGGGCATTCGATGTCCGATAACTCGCTCGGCGAAATGCAACGCCCGTGGCCTTCAGCTAACAGCGGCAGCCTCCGATCGAATCGGAAGACAATGAATTAAGTCTGCTCAACTTCGGCCACCCCGATCAGCCAGATTAATCAGCTCTAATTTGATTTCACCCTGAGCCATCGTGGTCGCGTCGCATCGCCCAAAGAACGCATCGTTGGTCTTGGCGCCCATCAATGGCCAAGTCTCGGCGAAACATGCTCGCCGCTCCTGCCTTGCCGCCCACAGCAGCGAGGATTGACGACGCCAATATCATCCCATCAGATCGCGGAAAACGGGCAACGTCAATCAATAGTTGGACTCTATACGGTCTGCCACTCAAATGCGGACGGACGTTGTGACGACATTGGAGGCGGTAAAATTCTAACTGCCAGCCGATACAGAATAGTGGCGGGAAAGCGAGGTTTGCCATGACTGACGATCGATCTAACAAGCTCAAGATGACTCCGGAAACCGAGCGGACAGTGCTGGCAGCGACGAAGTTGTCAAAACAGACATCGGCGAAAGCGGAGGTAGCTGACGTGACCGAAGAAAGCTCCCTTGCCAAGCTGGTGGCGGACCTAGAGCATTCGCCGCAGATGCCAGACACGCTGGCAGGCTTCGTAAAGGCAACCGAATCAACTTCGATAACTTGCGCCGCGGCGGAAACGAACTTGCTCGCGCAGATTTCAGACTCGCACGCCGAGGCCATAGCTTCGATCCAAGGCTTTCGCCTTGAGCGGGAGAATGCCATGGCACTCTCGCAAAATTTCGCAATGCCTCACTCGGCGTTGCTCGAGGCAGCGGAAGCGCCGGCACGGCAGTTGCGCGAAAGCTTTGCGGCATTCGAGGCGCAGCAATCATCGTTCCTGGACACCATTCGCCATCAACTCCTGGAATCCCAGGCCTCCTTTCGGCTGGTAATCTCCGCGCCCCTCGTCGAGGCGCAACGCCAGATAAGTGAATCCGTGCGACAAATCGCCACGCCAAGTTTCCGCCTGCCCCGCTTGGAAGAATCCAGGGCACTCAGCACCAAGATGTTCGAGGCCTACAGTCTGCCGAAACTTCATTTTGAAGACGCTTTTCGCACGCTGAAGGCAAGCATGAGCGAGATGACGGCACCGTGGCTCAACGTGCAGCACGAGATGCAATCCATCAAGGCACTCATCGCACTTCAGGACTTGGGTCACTTGGTAAATGGCGCGCCCTCGTTCAGCGATCGCACGACGGATCTCGTGCGAGTTGCCTTAGGTGATTGGCAAAACAAGATTGCACTCCCGGACAACATTGCGGAACTAGAAGCACGGACTGCGCTCTACCGAGATCAAGGCGCGGATGCATCGTTGGCGCAATTTTCATCTGCTGCGTTCGATCAGGCAATCACTGTTGCCCGCATAAAGCGGCCTCCTCCGCAGCTCATCGTCACTTTCCAGTCCCCCATTTCTGCCGCGACAGCCGACGAAGATCAGGGCCATGAACTTCGCAATCTCGCTCATGACCACCTGCAGCGATTCGAGACGCAGATTCGGCGATTCATCGATGCAGAGATGACGGCGGCCTTCGGATCCAACTGGCAAAGGCAACGTGTACCCGGTGAGATCTACAAATCCTGGATAGAGAAACGCCAAAAATCCAAGGATATTGGCCAGGGTGACTATCCCCTGATTGCTTTTGCCGATTTCACCGACTATGAGCCGATCATTTCCCGGAATGATAACTGGACCGGTCTATTTGCTGCGATCTTCAAAAGCCGAGAGAGCCTGCGAGAGTCTCTGCAGCGACTTTATCCGATCAGGCTGGCCACCATGCATGCGCGCGAAGTCGGTCACGAGGACTTGCTTTTTCTGTACGTCGAAGTGTTGAGGATATGCAGAGCCATGGGGATTGTCATCGATTTTTAGTATATTACCCATATTTCACGCATTTCCCGTCGAAGAAGGTCGGAAAGTGCGCGTCGATCGCTGACTCTCCTGATCCAAGTCCATGGCCATTTGGACGCGACAGGATTGCCCTCGGACTGCTGGCAATGGTGGTAGCCGTGTTCCTCTACTTGGTGTACCAGATCATTGGAAAAAGGTAATCACCGACCTGAAATACGAGCGTCTCACCTAAATCAGAGAAGCAAATGGCAATTCGATTCATTCACGCCGCAGATATCCACCTCGATAGTCCCTTGCATGGGCTGTCTGCGTATCCAGATGCTCCAGCCGCTCAATTGCGCGGCGCAACTCGCGACGCGTTTTCCTTACTTGTCGACTATGCAATAGATGAGGCAGTCGACTTCGTCGTCTTAGCAGGCGACCTCTACGACGGTACGTGGCGGGACTATAACACCGGCATTTATTTCTGTAAGGAAATGGGACGTTTGAAGCGAGCGTCGATCCCAGTTTATTTGCTTTACGGCAATCACGATGCGGAAAGCGAGATGACTCGAAAATTGGAGCTGCCTGAAAACGTGCACTGCTTTCCTACCCACAAACCTGAAACATTCGCGCTTGAAGGCATCTCAGTCGCTTTGCATGGACAAAGCTTCAAACAGCCTGCCGTTACTGAGAATTTGGCAGCAAACTATCCGCCGGCGGTTCCAGGCGTGTTCAATATAGGCGTACTTCACACTGCGCTAGAGGGGTACGCGGCACACGCATCCTATGCGCCATGTACCCTTGATGAATTGTACGCACGAGGCTACCAGTATTGGGCACTGGGCCACGTCCATGAGTTTGCCCAGTGGACTGGGCAGTCGGTTGTCGTGTTCCCTGGAAATCTGCAGGGACGAAGCATAAAGGAATGCAGTCGGCGCGGGGCTGTCCTAGTCACCGTCAATGACGACCATCACGTAAATATCGAGCGAGTCTTCATTGATGTCTTACGCTGGGAGCGCGTTGTCGTGGATGCACGCTCATTAGAATCAATCGGCGACGTTTCGCGAGCCACTGGACGCGAATTGCAGGCACTGCTCGACATTGACGGCCATGTTCCCCGCGCCGTGCGGGTCACCATCGACGGCCCCACTCGTGCCCACGGCCAGCTATTCGGCCTTGAGTCTCAGCTTCGAAGCGAGGTGCTCGCTCAAATCTCAGCGATAGGAAGTGACAGATTATGGCTTGAAAAAGTTTGCCTCACCACCACACCATTGCTCGAAACCGCGCACTCTGACAAGGCTGTCGGCGCATTCGCAGACCTCAAAAAGATTCTCTCCGGGGCGACAGATGACGAGGATTTCCTCCGCAACCTTCAGTCTGAGCTATCGATATTCGTCGCGAAGGCACCCATGGAACTCTTCGATTTGATGCCAGAGTTGGAGCAAATTCGTCAGGGAAATTTCGCCGCACTGGTCGATGGGTTGACACCAGGGCTGCTCGCGCTGATAAGCGAAAAGGGCTAAGAGATGCGGCTCGCCAACCTGCAGCTCATCCGCTACGGCAAGTTCACCGACGTCGAGATTCCGTTACCGCGATCGGATTGCGATTTTCACCTCTTCGTCGGTCCAAACGAGGCGGGAAAGTCGACTCTTCGATCAGCCGTATCGGAGCTTCTGTTTGGGTTTCCAGTGCGCAGCCGGGCAATGTCCTTCCTGCACCCTCAGTCAGAGCTCCGCCTTGGAGGTCTAATTGCGGATGACAAGCAATCTTTAAATTTTGTGCGTATCAAGGCAAACAAGAACAGCTTGCGTACGAGCAGCGACGAGGTAATTGCGGACAACGAGCTTGACCTTTACTTGGGCGCAACAGACAAGGATTTTTTCGAACAAATGTTCGCGCTGGATCACCTTCAGTTGGTTCGGGGAGGTGAAACGATACTCGACGCTTCCAAGGATGTTAGCCAAGTTCTATTTCAGTCTGCCGCTGGTGTTGCGGGCCTCGGCGAGATCAAGGCCTCCTTGCTAGAGGAACGCGATCGACTATGAACCCCGCTGAGTTCCCAATCAAGCAGTTGAACGGAGGCAACTCCGCGACACTCCCCAGGAAACATGCCAAAGGGTGTCCACCAACGCGTCCACCGCACTTCAAATGGATTAGAAAATAGCTTCGTAAGCTATTCAGTTTGCGAGGGATTTTTTCGGGGAAAATGGAGCAATTTCCATGCTCCCAAAGCAGATGCGCTACCAGACTGCGCCATGCCCCGTTTAGCCCCACCGTTGCCAACGTGCGGGGGCGCCATGCTAACAGGTTCGCGACAGCATGCAACAAGCTGCAACGATTTGCGACGAAAATCCTTAGTTTTTAGGTGCTTAAGAGGACCGGTGATAGGTTGGGTTCTGTTGCATCTTGGGATCCATGAGTTCTTTACGCACATGCGAAGCGAAAAGGGAGCTGCTGGCACCGCAGTAAGTCTCTGAAAAGTCGCGACATGCCTCTTTGAAGCGGACACCAGCGACGGGCTTAAGGGCGGAAATCGCGGCTAAAATCCCCAGATGCAACAGAACCATCGCATGGTCGGTACCCCTTAAGCCAGTCTGCAAAATAGCACTCTATTTGGTGCGTGATCGCCGCCAAGAAACGTCATTCAACAGTCCAATACGCGTAAAAATGGCGCAATGCGCTCCTCCCGCTAGCTTTTCGCCTCCACTCTTCGAGGCAATGACACCAAACTTCCACTGATTTAGGTGGCTCTATAGGACTCCAGATCGCCATTTGGGCAAGTTTTCGACTACACGAAAGAGGTGTATTCCTAAATAGTAGGCTATATGCTTTGCGGATAGGAATGCAGCGCGCTATGATTGCCACCTGACCCAGGGTCGGAACATCTCAATTCAGCAAAATCGTGGACGAATATGACTCAACAGCGCCGCTTGGATTGGATGGTTTCGTGCGACGACCACATCATGGAACCGCCTAATCTTTGGCAGTCCCGGGTGGCAGCCAAGTATCGAGAGCATGCGCCTCGGGTCATTCAGACCAACGGCCTGGATTTCTGGCATTTCGAGGATAAGAAAGCGCCGATGTTGGGCCTGCTGACTGCGATGGGACGCCCGCGTGAACAATGGACACCGGACCCCACGACATATGCCTCCATGCGCCCCGGCTGCTACGACATCAAGGAGCGTCTCAAGGACATGGATGCCGGCGGCATTCTCGCATCGCTGTGCTTTGGCACGATCACGGGATTTGCAGGCCAGATGTGGATGGGCGCCCAGGACAAGGAACTGGCCCTGGCTTGTCTGCAAGCATGGAACGACTGGCTGTTCGAAGAATGGGTGGGTGCGGCGCCGGGCCGGTTCATACCCTGCATTCAGATACCGCTATGGGATGCGAACCTGGCTGCCAAGGAAGTCGAACGCTGCGCGCCGAAGGGCGCCAAAGCATTGTCCTTCGTCGAGAACCTCGGCGCGCTGGGGTTGCCGACACTGAATGATCGAAACGGCTATTGGAACCCGCTGTGGGCCGCGGCCGAAGAGGCGCAGCTGGTCATTTGCATGCATCAAGGCACCGGCGGTAAGCGCATGCGCACCGCCATCGACACGCCGGAGGTTGCAACCATGGCCTGGGCCATTGGAACCATGAGCAGCGGTTGCCTGCTCGACTGGCTGTTCTCTCCGGTCTTCCACAAGTATCCGCGGCTGCAGATTGCGCTGTCGGAAGGCGGGATCGGCTGGATGCCCTACTTCGTCGAGCGTGCCGAAGAGGTGCTCAACAATCACCGCGGCTGGGCCGCCAAGGGCGACCGCCGGATCGACCACACGACCCAGACCCTGGGAGAGGCGACGGAAAACCTGGTCGACTTCCTGACGCTGGATATCCGAAAACTCTTCCGCAAACACGTGTCCGGATGCTTCATCAAGGATGAGGCCGGCCTCGCCATGCTCGACATCATCGGCGAGGACAACGTCTGCCTGGAGACGGACTATCCCCATTCCGATTGCAAGTGGCCGGACAACATTCCACATGCGATGCATCAGATGCGAAAGCTCGATGACGAGGTGAAGTACAAGATCATGCGCGGCAACGCGGAACGCATTTATCGCTTCAAGCCGTCCGAGCCCCCGTTCGTGCGCAACTGATTGCTGCCTGGCGTTTCGCGCCAGCTCGGCGGGAATTGGGGGTCGCAATGGAAGTTCGCAGATTCAAAGGCCACAACGGGGTCACGCTGACGGCCGACGTCGGTGGTGACAAATCAGACCCGGCTGTGATCTTGCTGCACGGCACGGGCAGCACGCGACATAGCTGGGCCCAGACGGCGCGCGATCTGGTTTCTGCGGGACGCTACGTCATCGCGCTGGACCTGCGCGGACATGGCGACAGCAGCTGGGCGCCCGATCACGATTATTCCCTGGATGCACATCTTGCAGACCTGTCCGCGGTGGTGGCGGAACTGGGCACCACACCCACGTTTGCGGGACATCTGGCCGGTGGCTGGATTGCGCTTGCGGCTGCGGGCGAGTTCGATGCATCGCACGCACCCAACGCCGTCATCCTGGCCGATGTCGCCACACAGTTCGGCAAGGAAGCGGGACGCCGCACTCGTCACCTGATGCTGACGGCGCCGGAAGGCTTTTCGAGCCTGGAGGATGCGGCCAGCGCGGTGGAATCGCATTTTCCGAGCGAAAAGCGCAACCAGCGAATCGCCAATTTGCGTCGCAGTCTGCGGCTGCTCGACGATGGCCGCTGGCATTGGCACTACGATCCGGCGGTCATCGACATCCATAACCCGAAGCGGATCACGCCGGCGGACAGCGGACGAATCGAGGCGGCGGCGCGCGCCATCCGCGTCCCCACGCTATGCATTCGCGGCGGCATGGGCGAACTACTGGAACAAGAGCAATTGCAGCACCTGCAAAACCTGGTTCCTCACGTGGAGTGCGCGACGGTACACGCGGCCGGACCCGGTGTCGCGTCGGAGGCGGAGGAAGATTTCGATGCCGCAATCGTCGGGTTTCTGGAGCGGCATGTGCGAAGGCCAACCGACCAGGCGCCCAAAGCGGGTGTTGATCCGTCGACCTTACGCCAGGCATTGGGGTGCTTTGGCACCGGCGTGGCGGTCATCACGACGGTGGACGCCGGCGGACGCCCGGTTGGTCTGACGGCCAACTCGTTCACCTCGGTGTCGCTCGATCCCCCACTGATCTTGTTTTGCCTGGACCGGCGCGCCGGCAGTCTCGCCGCCTTCGAGCACTCGCATCATTACGCCGTCAATATCCTGCACATTGGTCAGCAGGACATCTCGCGGCGGTTCGTTCAAAAAGATATCGATCGATTCGCCGAAACCCCGTGGGAGACCTGGGACCGCGGGGCGCCGATCATCCAGGATTGCTTCGCCTCGCTGGAGTGCGAACGGAACCAGATCCTCGACGGAGGAGACCACCGGATTTTCATCGCGCGCGTGAAGCGCGTGCGGTTCGATCCGGCACGCGATCCGCTGCTCTACCTGCAAGGTCGCTATCGCCGTGTGCACGTCGATAATTGAAACGAGGCATACCAAGATTGGCGATTTCGAGCCATCAACCCCAAAATCACCGCTCAAGGCCATTTGCGCATACTAGAAAACCCATTCACGCCGCCTAATTACGTACAGATGGTCTATTTCGGCCGTGAAGGCATAAAATAAGCCTATTAATATTAAGTGCGAGAAAAGCCAGGTGGTCGTATTGCCGCTGGAACTCGGTCTCGCTGCAGCTTTTGAAGACTCCGCTAGCATCAACTAGAGCATCACCTATATTTATTAACTCTATGATTTTAATAATTTTATGATGAATATCCTGGAGCAATGATCAACTGCTGCAAAAGCATGTCGAAAAGCCGCATCTTGGTTGACATGCACCCACTGCTCTACCTACTATGAATCAGAAGGCTATTTCAAATAGCTTGCACAATCCGAATGCCAGGTGCCGCAACTGTAGAGCACCAGCAGACAAGGCCGGTTTACATCGAATATTGGCTGCCTACACGGGGGACTGACCGATGCCCATCATTGACCCAAACAAGAACCCCACCGGGGTCGAGCGACGCATGGCATTGGAGACAGATCCTGCCAAGCGACGCATGCTCGATGAGGTGCGATATCACATTGCGGTCGAGGCCGGCGGAGAGATCGAGCCCGCCATCGAGCGGTTATCTCCGAATTGCGAGTACCTGCTGTTCGATCACTCCACAGCACCGGTCACCATCAGCGGCGCCGACGCCATTCGCAAGAATTTCTATGGCGCGCTGTTCGATTTCATCGATCCCCGCTTGGAGTGGGACATCATTCGCTGCATGGTGGACGGAAATGCCGTCATCACCGAAGGTGTTCAAAAGTCCGCCGTGCTGGGCAAGGCTCTCATCAAGCTCGGCATCGCCGGCGCCGAACCCGACGCCCTCTACCTGCAGGACGCGCGTCATATGGTCATCTGGCCCTTCGATGACCAGCTTCGCCTGATCGGCGAGACGGTCTATTTCGGGTTTTCGACGCCGCCGGCCGACGTCGTGAAGCGCAAGTTGAAACCCTCGGACTTTGCGGTCTACACCGGCAAACCCAGCAAGCCCGCCTGAAGCCGTCCCCGGACGGATGAGAACCGGGACGTGAGAGCTCAATAGCGATGGAATACCTCAGTTTCTTCGTCGGCGCGGGGTTTCCCGACAACTCGGTCGCCACTGCCGCCGACTTGAAATTGGATTTCATTGGCGCCGATGCCGGCACAATCGATGTGGGCCCGTACCAATTGGCGGGTGACGGAACCATCTTTAGCGGCCCCTTGTGCCGCTACGACCTGAAGCGCTCCCTCCTCCTGGCACGCGCCAAAAAGATTCCGCTCGTCATCGGGTCCTGTGGCGGCTCCGGCCGCGATTGGGGTGTCGATTGGTTTGCCGGCATGCTGCGGGAAATCGCGAAGGAAGCGGGACTTGCTCCGTTCAAAGTCGCGCGCATTTACTCGGAAATCGACCGATCTTATCTGGCTGCCAAGATCCGCAAAGGGCACATCCGACCCCTGTCGGGTCTGCAATTGCCGTACACCGAAGAGCACGTCGCGCGCAGCACGCGCATCACCAGCGTCATGGGAGCCGAACCTTTCATCGAAGCGCTGAAACAAGGAGCCGACGTCGTGCTGGCCGGGCGGGCAACGGACTCCGCCATTTTTTCCGCCATTCCCTTGTCCAAGGGTTACCCGCCGGGCGTTGCCTGGCATGCTGCCAAGGTGGCGGAATGCGGCGGGGCCATTGGTGAGCCGGCGCGGCCCGACCTGCTCCGGGTGAGCCTGGACGAGGAGGGCTTTGTCGTCACCACGCTTTCAACGGGTTCCCGTTGCACCCCATGGAGCGTGTCGGCGCACCAGTTGTACGAGAACGGAGATCCGACGCGTTTCGTCGAACCCTCTGGCACGATCAACACCAAGAACGTCGCCTATTCTGCGGCGGACGAGCGCTCGGTGCGCATCACCGGAGCGACCTTCGAGCACGCGCCGGGTTACACCTTGAAGCTGGAGGGGGTGGAACCCGCGGGCTACCAGAGCATTGCCCTCGCCTCCTACAACGACAGCGTCCTGTTGGAGGAATTGCCGGCTTGGCTGGAGCGCACCCGGGCCGAAATCAATGCGAAACTGAATCGGGTCTTCGGGCCCGATGCCAGCAAGGCCACTCTCACGATCAGGACCTACGGCGCCGGCAACGGCTCGGACCTTTTCAATCTGCGACCGGTGACGGTGCCCGCGGCGGATGCCTTCTTCGTCCTCGATGCCGTCGCACCCACCCAGGAATTGGCCAGCAGCGTGGCCACCGTCGCCTGGCACACGCTGATTCATTTCCCGCCCTCCGGCTGGCGTGGGGGCCTGGTCACGGCAGCATGGCCGTTCAATCCGCCGGTGATCGAACGCGGCCTCATGCATCGGTTCAACGTCAATCACATCATCGACGTGGATGACCCGCTCGAGGCCCTGCGATTCGAATACGAGATCGTCCAATGAACGCAACAGCCCTTGAGGGAACGCGGCTCCGCGACCTCGCCGTTTTCATCCGCAGCAAGAATGCGGGGCCTTTCGTCCTGACCATCGACATCTTCTTCGCCTCAGCCAGCGATTGCGAACGCGTCGTAAGGTCGGAGGTTCTGGCGGCGCAGCATGTGGGTGAGTTGTACCGCATCGATCCTGCGACCGTGCTGATCATCCACGTACCCCAATCCAATGCGCTCAAGATCAGCATCCCCCGACCCTTGGCCGCCGGGGATGTCGGTGACCGTGATGTCGCCGGCGGACAGCAATTTGCACCGCTGCTGAATCTGATGATTCCAGACGCCGCATCGCCCGCATGAACGCTTCCACGGAGCCAAGACTGTTCGTGACCGGACAGGGACCCGATGGCGCTACGTTCATGTCCGATCAGCCGGTCGCCGCAATCGATCTTGCGGGCAAGAGCGTGCAAGCGCGATTCCTGTGGGGCCGGGATGACATCGCAACAATCCCGAATGCGGGAGAACAACCCCCATTGGCCGGAGCGCTGCCGGCGCCCGGCGGCTGGCGCTTCTCGATGCTGACCATCGACGCCGGTGCCACACGTGAGTACCACGCCTTCATCGTCAATGCGATGGGGCCGCTGGCCGAACCAGACCACCCTGGCTTTCACACCACCCCGACGCTCGACCTCATCACCATGATCGATGGCGAACTCGTGCTGGAACTGGACCGAGGTGAGGAACGGCTGCTGCGACGGGGAGACAGCGCCATCCTGCATGGCGTCCGGCACCGTTGGCACAATCGCGGATCGCGCGCCGCGACGCTGGTTGCCGTCATGTTCGGCGCGAATACCTGAGGAACACGAGGAACCCATGACCGCCACCACTTACGAATTCGATCACGCCAACCCCGCCATCAGCGCTTCGCTGATCGACTGGGGCCAGCGCATCCAACGGGAATCTCCGATCGCCTACAGTGAGGCGCACGGTGGGTTTTGGATCGCCAGCCGCTATCAGGACATCGTCGCAATCATGCGCGATACCAAGACCTTCATCTGCTCCAAGCGCATCACCCTGCCCCCGCAAAGCAGCCCGGTGCCCGTCATCCCATTGGAATCGGATGAACCGGATCACTCCTGGTACCGGTCGGTGCTGCTGCCCTTCGTGACGCAGAAGGCGGTTCTTCAATACGAACCCCAGATCCGCCGCATGGTGGTCGAAGCCCTGCAACCCATCATCGAGCGCGGCTCTGGCGACGCCGTGACCGACTTCGCCGCGAAGATCCCCACCCGTGCGATGGCCATGGTGTTCGGATTCACCGACGAGGATGCTTACCGCTTCGACAGCGGATTCAGCGCACTCGTCGATGCCGCGGGCAGCGGTGACACCGCGCGGCAATACGCTGCGGTGGACAGCTTCAAGGCCTTTTTGTCGGAGAAACTTGCCGAGGGCCGCGCCAAACCGTCCGGCACCGGCCTCGTCTCGGCGATTCTCAATCACAACGTCGCGGGCCGTACCTACACCGAGGATGAACAACTCGGCTTGATGTGGTCCGCCGCGGGCGGTGCCATCGACACCACCAAATTGGCCATCGGACATCTGGTACGTGAATTAGGCGTGGACCGCGCGACGCGCGAGAAGGTCATCGCCAACCCCGCGCTGATCCCCGCAGTAGTTGAGGACAGTCTTCGGTTGAACGCCCCGGCGTTCATGACCGCCCGCTATGTATCGACGGACGTCACGATGGGCGGCGTCGAGATGAAGGAAGGCGACCGGATATTGCTGGTGTACGGGTGGGCCAACCGCGATCAAACAGCCTTTGGTGATCCCAACCAGCTGAAACTCGACCGGACGCCGGTGCGACACCTGACCTTCGGCCATGGTATTCACCTGTGCGTCGGAATGTACCTAGCCAAGCTGGAACTGCGGGTCGTGCTGGAAGAACTGCTCGCTCGAGCGCCCGGCTACGAACTGGTCACGCCCGACGCGGGTCCCGTGCTTCACGGCGGGATGATGTGGGGATTCGACACCTTGCCGATCCGCATTCCAGCGCGCGGCCATGGAGGCACGCAATGAGTCAGCCTGCAACGTCACAGCGCACCGCCGTGGTCATCGGCGCAAGTTCCGGCATGGGCATGGCCTCGGCAATTGGACTGCACGCAGATGGCTATTCGCTGAAGTTGGCAGATCTGTCGCTGCCTAGTCTGCAGGACGTCGGCAAACGCCTGGGAGCGGAAACGTTTGCGGCAGACGTGACCAGTGAATCTGCGATCGCCGCCCTGGCCCTGCAGTGTCGCGACGGCGTCGATGCCCTGGTGATCACCGCTGGGCTGTCCATGAGCATGGCGCCTTTTGAACGCATCATGGATGTCAACCTGGGTGGAACTGCCCGGGTTCTTCGCCACTTTGGTCCCCTAATGCGACCCGGAGGGGCGGCGGTTTGCATGGCGTCGATCGCCGGTCACTTGATCGGCTCCATCGACGCCGGCGTAGCAGGTGCACTTACCGATACGACCACGCCGGACCTCGGGCGCCGGGTGCTGAATGCACTTCCCGTAGAAATGCGCATCCCCGGAATGGCCTACGGCCTATCAAAGCTCGGCGTGATGAAACTCGTTCAACGCGCCGCCGTTGAATGGGGCGCTTTCGGCGCGCGCGTGTGTTCGATTTCGCCCGGTCTGATCGATACTCCAATGGGCGCTCTTGAGCGTAAGACCAGCCCCGAAGCAGACATCGCGGTCCCACTTGCACCCATTCCCAGAACGGGAACTGCCGCCGAAGTTGCGAACGTCGTCGCCTTTCTGTGCTCCCCGCAGGCAAGCTACATGACGGCGTGTGACGTACTGGTGGACGGAGGATGGGTAGGCGCGATTCACAGCGGCGGCACCGATTCACCTTTCGCGCGCGCGCTCGCTGCAAGCCGACAAAAGTCATAACGTTGAGGAACCAACATGGGTGAGCTAGCTGGCAAGGTTGCCTTGGTCACGGGCGGCGCGCGCGGCCTGGGCAGCGCCATCGTCGAAGTATTCCTGCGGGAAGGCGCCCAGGTGATGATCAGCGATGTCCTGCAAGACGCGGGCGATGAACTGTCGCACCGCCTCGGGTCAGCGACACGATTCCTCAAGCACGACGTGACCCAGGAATCGGAGTGGCAGCACGTCATCGAACAAACGCGCACGCATTTTGGAGCGCTCGACATCTTGGTGAACAACGCTGGAGTTGTCGGTGTCTATCCCTTCGAGAATACTACACCGGACATCTGGAACCGGTTGCGTTCGATCATGGAAACCGGCCCCTATCTTGGCATGCGAACCATCATTCCCGGGATGATCAAGAGCGGCGGCGGCTCCATCGTCAACATCGCCTCGACCAACGCGCTGCGTGGCATGGCGCAGTCGGCCGCCTACACGGCCGCCAAGCACGGGGTGCTGGGACTCACGCGCTCGCTCGCACTTGAATACGCCACTTCCGGCGTGCGCATCAATGCCGTCTGTCCGGGCGCCATGCGCACACCGATGTTGAAGGAGTCATTCGGAGCTCAGATGGAAAGTTTTTCCCAGTACGTGCCCTGCGGCCGGCTGGCGGATCCGCGCGAAGTGGCTGAAGTAGTCAGCTTCTTAGCTTCCCCGCGTGCATCCTTTTGTTTTGGCGCCGCCTTCGTCGCCGATGGCGGGATGACCGTCGACTGACGCTCACACGTCCGAAACGATCTTTCCGCCGTCCGCCACTAGTTCGTGTCCGTTCACATAGGACGCGGCGGGCGAGCACAACCAGACGGCCGCCTCCGCCATTTCGTGCGCTTCGCCTAGGCGCCGCATCGGATTTCCGTCGATGATGGAGGCCCGTAACTCGGGAGCGGATTTGAGGTACTCCTCGAGCATGGGCGTCCGCACCCCGCCCGGACACAGCGAGTTGACCCTCACGCCTTTTGAACCGTATTCGATGGCAGCCGTCTTGGTCAGTCCGTTGACGCCATGTTTGGCCGCCACGTACGGTCCGATGCCAGGATGGGCCCGTAAACCTGCAATCGAAGACGTATTGACGATGGCTCCTTCGCCTTGCCGGACCATCACCGGAATCTGATGCTTCATACCAAAGAAAACACCGGCCAGATTGACCGCGATTACACGATGGAACGACTCCGCAGATTGCTCCGTTAAAGGCAAGACATCGCCATCAAGTCCTGCATTATTGGCCGCGTAATCGAGTCGGCCGAAACGCTCGACAGTCGCGCTGACCGAACGATGGGCATCCACCTCCAGCGACACATCCGCTCGCACGAGGATCGCCTCGCCACCCGCCGCATGGACGGCATTGACCGTGGCTTGCCCCGCCTCGGCATTGATATCGGCCACAACAACCGATGCCCCGCGAGCGGCGAAGATCAACGCCATGGCCCGACCAATGCCGGACCCCGCGCCCGTCACCAAGGCCACCTTGCCGCTCATTTCGCCCATTGAGACCTCCTTCATCGAACCCGGAAGGGTTTCGCCGCCTTCATCAAGTCCTCACGCGACACTTGTTTGCGTCCTATGTCATTGCCGAGCAAGCAATACTTGAGCGCGGTATTCAGTCCCGCGGTGCGCGTCGAATCGAGGGATTCCCAGATGGCGCGCACGGTTCCCTGGGTGGCGACGGCGGGCTTGTTGGCGATGGTGGCGGCGATCTCATGCGCGCGTGACCAGAGCGCATCGAGCGCGACCACTTCGGTGACGAGGCTGATGCGCAAGGCGGTTGCCGCGCCGACTCGCTCGTCGTTGCCCATCAGCGCCATACGCAGCACCTCGGGCAGCGCCATGCGCCAGCGCATGCCGATGGGCTCCAGGGCGGCTGTCATTCCGTAGGTCACGTGAGGGTCGAAGAACTGGGCGTCGTCGGAACAAATGACGATGTCGGATTCGTTCAGCCAATAGAAGGCCCCGCCCGCGCAGATGCCGTGTACGGCGGTGATCACCGGCTTCCAACACAGATTGTTCTTCGGACCCAGGCGTTCGCCCGGATCGCGCTTGTTCCACAGGTTGTCGGACCCCAGATAATTGCCGGGATTCTTGACATCCATGCCCGAACAAAACGCGCGTCCAGGCGCCGCCCGCAATACGATTGCATTGACGGCCTCGTCATCGGCAATCTCGCGCCACAAGGCGTGAAATTCCGAGCACATCGTTCCATTGAACGAATTCATCGCCTGCGGCCGGTTCAAGGTGATGGTGGCAACCTTGTCGGCGGATTTCTCGTACAGGATCGTTTCAAATCGGCTCATGGGTCTAACATCCTCTTGAACTTTCAGACGCCGCGGCGGGAAGCGCGCAAGGCCTTCTTATCAGGCTTGCCCAGCGATGTCAGCGGAATCTCCGCGAGGAAATCGACGAACTTGGGGGCTTGAACGGGCCCTTTGGCCTCCCGGACGAGCGCCGTGATTTCCTCAGCGGTGACCGCCGCGCCCGCCTTGAGCACCACGCCCGCGACGACCGCTTCTCCCCAATGCGCATCGGGAACGCCGAATACGGCGCAGGCATGCACCGACGGATGTTCGCAGATCACTTCCTCGACCTCACGGGCGAAGACATTGAATCCACCGCTGATGATCATGTCCTTCTTACGATCGACGATCCGCAAGAACCCATCCGGGCTCCGGATGGCCATATCGCCGGTGTGCAGCCAACCGCCGTGCAGCGCCTCGCGCGTCTGTTCCGGCTTGTTCCAATACCCGCGCATGACCAGGGGCCCGCGCACACACAGCTCTCCTGGCGTACCGTCGGCGACTTCCTGCCCGGCGTCATCGAGCAGCGCCACCCGCACCCAGGGAACCGGTCGCCCACATCCCGACAGCCGCTCGGTGTTGTTCACCAGATGCTCGTCGCGCCGCATGACCGTCACCGTCAGCGGCGATTCGGTCTGTCCGTAGAACTGGAAGAAGATGTTGCCGAGCTTGGCAATGCCCTCGCGCAATCGCGCGGGACTGATGGGCGCCGCTCCGTAGTACAAGAGCTCGAGCGTGGACAGGTCGTATTTCGGCAGGTCCGGATGATCCAGGAGCGAGGCGATCATCGTGGGGACCATCAGGATGCAATTGATGCGGTACTCCTGAATGGCCTGCATGACGGCCGGCGGGCTGAACCCGGGCAGAATCACCAACGAACCGCCCCGGATCAAGGTCGGCAACACCATGGCGCCGCCGGCATGGCTCAATGGCGTGCAGATGAGCTGCCGGATCTCGTCAGGCCATTCCCATTCCACCAGCTGAATCGTGATCTTGGTCAACAGGGACAGGTAGGTGCCCATGATGGCCTTGGGTTCGCCCGTCGTGCCGCCCGAATAGCTGAGACGGCACAGATCACCGCCGGCAACGACCGCTGCCTTGAGCGGCTGCGGCGCAAAGCGCTGCGACAACGCCGCAAGATCCGTGGCGCCCGCCGCGGCCCCGAGGCTGATGAGGCATTCCAGGCCATCG
>CAIRSA010000340.1 GCA_903881085.1 uncultured Acidobacteriia bacterium | reverse complement strand
AGCTCCGCATTGGTTAAGTAGCCACGGCTGTTGCCCAAAACGAGCAGGTTTTTTAATCGCAGGCGTCGCGCCTCAATCTCCGCAGGCGATATCTCGGCGCGCCCGAATTGTTGGGTAAATGCTTTTACCTTGGCTGAGAACTGCGTACTGAGCTTCCCTCGGTTTTTCGTCTTCCAACCCATCGGCATTATGCCGCCAATTTCTTCTCATGCTGAGCACTGATCCAGTTTTCCAGGAACGCGACCGGCGAGGCGTAGCCAAGCGTGGAATGGAGACGTTTCCGGTTATAGAACGGCACGATGTAGTCGAACAGGTCTGCCTCCGCCTCGGCGCGTGTACCGTAGCGCGTGCCATGTACCCGCTCATTTTTCAAGCTATTGAAGAAGCTCTCGGTCGGCGCGTTGTCCCAGCAGTTACCCTTGCGACTCATCGAGCAGACCATGCCGTAATCCTTCAGCCGCGCCTGAAAGGCGTGGCTTGCATATTGGCTTCCTCGGTCAGAGTGATGAACCAGACCCGGCGCCGGCTTCCTGCGGAACCATGCCATGGTCAGCGCATCCATGACGATGTCCGTCGTCATCCTTGGCTTGATCGACCAACCAACGATTTCCCTGTTGAACAGATCGAGCACGACGGCCAGATACAGCCAGCCTTCTGCCGTCCAGATGTAGGTCAGATCGGCCGTCCAGGCCTGATTGGGAGCAACCGGCCTGAAGTTCCGATTCAACAGGTTCGGCGCCACTGGCAGCGCATGCTTGGAGTCCGTCGTCGCCTTGAAGCGCCGCTTGTGCCGGCCACGAATGTTGTTCTCGCGCATCAACCGTTCGACGCGTTCCTTGCCGGCCGGAAATCCGCGCCCCCGAATTTCCTTCACCATCCTGGGCGAACCGTAGGCGCCTTTGAGTTCAGCGTGAATAGCGCGGATCAGCGCCAGCATCTGGGCGTCAGCCAGGCGCTTGCGGTTCGGTGCGCCGCCTCGCTTCCAGGCTTGATAGCCGCTGGCACTCACCGCCAGCGTCGCGCACATCGCCGGTAGCGGATACGTCTTCCGTTGTGCGTCAATCCAGGCGTACTTCACAGCACATCTTTCGCGAAGTACGCCGTCGCTTTTTTTAGAATTTCGCATTCCATCCGCAACCGGGCGTTCTCCGCCCGCAAGCGCGACAGTTCCATCTGCTCCGGCGTGATGACCTTCGCGCCAGGAGGGTTCAACTGGCCACGCTCGGCGGCCTTGACCCAGTCGCGCAGCGTTTGCTCGACCAGCCCCAACTCCCGTGCTACCGGACCGACTCCCTGCCCACCCTTCACCCGCTTGACAGCCAGTTCCTTGAACTCCGCCGTGTATTCCTGCTTCGGTATCTTGAACATCAGTTTCCTCCCGTTTCGTCATCCTATCGACTTACTCATGGAAGACGAAATTGCGGGGGGAAGCTCAGTATCCTCTCAGCCTGTTATCTGTACTTAAGCTCTGCTTTAGTCGGTTATACAATACCCAACCGGCACGAACCTGCCGAACCCAACGACCGGTCTGGCTTGCACAACCGCTCCAGCTCCGCTGCAGTTTCTCCTGGCTCGTGCGCAAGCACAGGCAGAGCAGTTGAAGGCGCTAGGCCGACGCAACCCGGGCAGCCCCATCATCGGTGCGCAGCAGAACATGATCGAGCGAAAAGGCGAGCACGCTGCCGTTCGGCCCGCGCGGAACTGGTGTCGCATGTGCTACAGTTGATCACGTTTCTGTAATCTTTTAATATAAACTATTTACATTATTTTGTAGTGATGATTTCGATCAGCCCACAGGCGCCATCTTCGTGCCCGCACTCACGGTGAGGCCTATTTTTCTCCGAGCCGTGGTGGCGAGCACCGTGCTGCGGTCACCGCCGGGTGCTGGAGCAAGCCACCCAGCGCAGTGCTT
>CAIRSA010000339.1 GCA_903881085.1 uncultured Acidobacteriia bacterium | reverse complement strand
TCGTCATCATGTTGCTGAACGCCGGCGCCGAACCGCATACAAGGTCATTTAAGTTCCCGGTGCTCGCCGGCCTGCCCGCGCTGTTCGCCTTCATGGCCCTTGCTTCCTATTTCATCTCCAAAATGTTCCCCAAGGGTTTGGACCCGGTGAAGTTCGGCTCGTTCACCAAAGCGGGCGGTTATGAAATCGGCATGGCCATCTTTACCAAGTATCTGCTGCCGTTTGAAGTCACCAGTATCCTGATTCTTATCGCTATCCTCGGGGCAATTGTCCTGGCAAAGAAGGAGATCGACTAATGCCCGAAGTTGCAGTTCCTTTAGATCAAGTTCCGCTGGCGTGGTATCTCGTGCTGAGCGCCGTGCTCTTCTGCCTCGGCATCGCCGGGTTCATGCTGCGCAAAAATATCATCACCGTGTTCATGTCCATTGAGTTGATGCTCAATGCCGTGAACCTTAGCTTTGTCGCTTTCTCTTATCAGTTCAAACAGGTGGACGGCCACATCTTCACATTCTTCGTGATGGTGGTGGCGGCAGCCGAAGCGGCCGTAGGCTTGGCAATCATTCTCACGGTCTTCAAAAACCGGACAACTTTACAGATCGACGAAGTCAATTCGCTGAAGTACTAAACTTAACGATGCAACATCTCTGGCTCATCCCGATCCTTCCTCTTGCCGGTTCTCTAATAAACGGCATCTTCGGACGTCGCGCCTCCAAAGGCGTGATCAACGCTGTCGCTATCGGCAGCGTGCTGCTCTCATTTCTCTGGGTGCTGAAAACCCTCAGTGCGCTGATGCCGCTCGAAACCCGCTACGTGGAGCATTACTTCACCTGGATTCAAAGCGGCACAATCGACATTGGCATGGACTTCGCCGTCGATCGCCTCACCGCCGTCATGCTGCTGGTGGTCACCGGCATCGGCACACTGATTCACATCTACGCTTCCGGCTACATGGCGCATGAAGGCGGTTATTACCGCTTCTTCTCGTACCTCAACCTCTTCATGTTCTTCATGCTGATGCTGGTGCTGGGCGGCAACTATCTGCTGCTGTTTGTCGGCTGGGAAGGCGTAGGTTTGTGCAGCTACCTGCTCATCGGCTTCTACTTCCTGAAGCAAAGCGCGTCGGACGCAGGCAAGAAGGCCTTCATCGTCAACCGTGTTGGCGACTTCGGCTTCTCGCTGGCCATGTTCCTCATCTTCGTGAAGTTCGGCTCGCTCGATTTCGGCAAAGTTTTTGAACAGGCCGAGCATCTGCAAGTGGAACCGAACGCCGGTCTGATCACCGGCATCTGCCTGCTGCTGTTGGTTGGCGCCGCTGGTAAATCCGCACAGATTCCCCTGTATGTCTGGCTGCCGGACGCTATGGAAGGTCCCACTCCGGTATCGGCAC
Organism: uncultured Acidobacteriia bacterium; assembly: GCA_903881085.1. Lineage (GTDB taxonomy): Bacteria > Acidobacteriota > Terriglobia > Bryobacterales > Bryobacteraceae > CAIRSA01. Next base: position 5,406 of record CAIRSA010000339.1, on the reverse strand, counting down.
TGATCCACGCCGCGACCATGGTCACCGCCGGCGTCTACATGATCAGTCGCTCGAATCTGCTCTTTGTTCATGCGCCCATCGCCATGAATGTGGTGGCGTGCATCGGCCTGGCGACTGCCTTCCTGGCGGCGACAATCGGTCTGGTGCAGAACGATATCAAAAAGGTTTTCGCTTACTCTACCGTTTCGCAATTGGGCTACATGTTCCTCGCGCTTGGCTGCGGAGCCTTCGGCGCCGGCATGTTCCACGTTGTGACGCACGCGTTCTTCAAAGCACTGCTCTTCCTTGGCGCCGGTTCCGTGATTCACGCCCTGGAAGGCGAACAGGATCTGCGCCACATGGGCGGCCTGATTAAGAAGATTCCGGTCACGTTCGCCACCCTCGCCTGCGCGTGGGTAGCCATCGCCGGTGTGCCGCCGTTCTCCGGTTTCCATAGCAAGGACGAAATTCTGCTCGCTGCCTACAATCACGCACCGTGGATGTACTGGGTTGGCGTAGTCACCGCGGGCATGACCGCTTTTTACGTTTCTCGTGCGATGTTCCTTTGCTTCTTCGGCACCTACCGTGGACATCATCATCCGCATGAATCTCCAGTTGTGATGACCGGTCCGCTGGCCGTGCTCGCGCTGCTCTCGTTGGGTGGCGGTTATCTGGCAATTCCCAAATTCCTGGAACCTGTCTTCGAAGCGGCACATGTCGCTGAAGGCCACCACGACGAAACATTGGTTTATATCTCGGTTGCTGCCGGATTGTTCGGCATCGCCCTGGCCTACTTTATGTATGTGGTGAGTCCGGCGTTCTCTGACGCGATGGCCAACGCCTTCCGTCCGATCCACACGCTGCTCACCAACAAATACTATCTCGACGAAGCCTACGACGCGACTATCGTCAGCCCAATCGCCGAAACCTCCCGCGTTGTTCTGTGGCGGGGCGTTGACGCGGGTGGCATTGACGGCATCGTCAACGGTGTAGGTCATGTATCGCGCCAGATCGGCGGATATCTTCGCCAGTTGCAGTCTGGCGGAATACGCAGTTACGCTGCATGGGTCGTCATCGGCGCCGTTGGACTGCTGGTCGCCATGGGCATGTCATGGGGTGGACGATAATGCTACTGAACGCGCTCATTTTTCTGCCCCTTGTCGGGTTCATCGTCGCTCTGCTATTGCCGAAAGGCGGCGAAACGGTAAAGCGCTTTTCGCTTGCTTTTTCCGTTGTGATCTTCCTGCAGTCGCTCAGCCTGCTCGGTCCGGTGCTTGATAACCCCGGCGCGATGTCGTTTGAGACCAACATCTCCTGGATCACCACTCCCAAAATCCAATATCACGTTGGCATGGATGGCGTCAGCCTGTGGCTGGTGCTGCTGACAACTTTCCTAACTCCCATCGCGATGTTGATCTCCTGGAAATACATCGACACCCGCGTGGAACAGTTCTTCGCGTTTCTGCTGCTCTTGGAATTCGGTCTGGTCGGCGTGTTCGTCTCGCTCGACTTCTTCCTCTTCTACGTGTTCTGGGAAATCTGCCTCGTCCCGATGTACTTCCTCATCGGAATCTGGGGCCATGACCGCCGCATCTACGCCGCCGTCAAGTTCTTCCTTTACACGATGGCCGGTTCCGTGCTGATGCTCGCCGCCATCATCTATGTGTATGGCAAAGCCGGCACGTTTGATTACCTGGTCATCATGGAAATGTTGAAGAGTGGCAAGCTGGTCTTCACCGCCGCCGAGCAGATGCCTCTCTTCCTGGCCTTCTTCCTCGCCTTTGCTATTAAGGTTCCTCTGTTCCCGCTGCATACCTGGCTGCCAGACGCACACGTCGAAGCACCCACTGCCGGTTCCGTCATGCTGGCCTCAGTCATGCTGAAGATGGGTACCTACGGTTTGCTCCGCTTCTGCGTGCCGATGTTCCCCAGTGCGGCCCGCCAGTGCGCACCCTGGATAGTCGCACTCGCTATCATCGGCATTGTATACGGTGCCTTGGTCGCTTTGATGCAGCCGAACATGAAGAAGCTTGTGGCATACTCTTCCGTTAGCCACTTGGGTTTCGTTGTTCTCGGGATCTTCTCTTTCACCCAGGCCGGACTCGACGGCGCGGTCTACCAGATGTTGAATCACGGTGTCTCTACCGGCGCGCTCTTCATGCTGGTCGGCTACCTTTATGAACGGCGTCATTCGCTGGAAATCAAAGATTACGGCGGCGTGGCCACGCCCGCGCCGAATCTGGCGATCGTATTCCTGATCACGACTCTAGCTTCCATCGGCCTGCCGCTGCTGAACAACTTCGTCGGCGAGTTCCTGGTCCTGCAGGGTTCGGCCCAGGTTAACATCTGGTGGACAGCGTTTGCCGGACTCGGCGTGATCTTCTCCGCCTGCTACATGCTGTGGCTCTATCAGCGCGTGTTCTACGGCGAAGCCTCTGAGGAGGTCTCGCATCACATGCACGACTTGACCACGCGCGAGTGGGTGGCCATCGTCCCGCTGATTGTCCTGATGGTGTGGATGGGAACATATACCCAAACCTTCCTGCCCTCGATCAGCGCCTCAAACAAAATCGTGCTCGAACAAACGAAACCTATTTCGCAATATAACGTAAAGCTCCAGGGAGGCTCCGATGCCCGTTAATTTCGCCCCTCCCAACGCTGCGGAACTGATGCGGTTCCTGCCTGAGATCATCCTCACCATTGTTGCTACGGCCATCATGGTGCTGGAATCGATCACGGGCGATGGAGACAAGACCTTTCTCGCCGGCCTTTCTTTTGCCGGCCTTGCTGCTGCGCTCTGTGCCGCTCTCGCCGCTCAGACCGATCCAGGCTATGCTTTCCAGAACATGATGGTGGTAGACGGTTTTGCCACCTTCTTCCGTGTGCTGGTCATCGGCGTGGGCATGCTGACCGTTTTGTGCGCCAACAACTATCTGAAGCTCGAAGGACACAATTGTGGCGAGTTTTACGCGCTGGTGCTGTTTTCTGTCGCGGGGCAATCGATCATGGCTTCGGCCAACGAACTGATCATGATCTTCATCGGCCTGGAAATCGCCTCGATCTCCAGCTACATTCTGGCCGGCTTCCTGCGCGACGATAAGCGCAACAACGAAAGCGCCCTGAAATACTTCCTGCTCGGCAGTTTCGCCACCGCGTTCCTGCTCTACGGTGTCGCCTGGATCTACGGTATGACCGGCGCAACCAACCTGGTTGCGATCCGCGAAGCGATCCTGAAGAATCCGCCGCCGGCAATGGCAGTGGCCGCCTCGGCCGCGTTGATGCTCGTCGGCTTCGCCTTCAAGATCTCCGCCGTGCCGTTCCAATCCTGGGCTCCTGACGTCTACCAGGGCGCGCCTGCCCCTGTAAGCGCGTTCATGTCAGCAGGCCCCAAGGCCGCCGCCTTCGCCATCTTCCTGCGCGTCTTCACCAGCGCCTTTGGTTCCATCGCCGATCGCTGGGAACCGGTGCTGTGGATTGTCGCTCTGGCGACAATGATCGTCGGCAACTTCGCCGCGCTCACCCAGACCAACATCAAGCGCATGCTGGCTTACTCATCCATCGCGCACGCTGGCTACGTCCTGGTTGCCGTCACAACTCATACGGAAGTTGCCACCTCCGCCGCCATGTTCTATCTGGCCTCCTACGCCTTCATGAACATTGGCGCTTTCGCCGTGGTCATCCACGTCGCCCGCAAAGGCGAGAAGTATGTGGAGATCACCGACTTCGCAGGTCTTGGCGTCCGTCAGCCTGTCACTGCGCTGCTTTTAACCATCTTCCTGCTCTCGATGATCGGCGTGCCGCTCACCGGAGGCTTCTTCGGCAAATTTTACATTTTCAAAGCGGCGATCGATTCGCATCTGATCTGGCTGTCGATTCTCGGTCTGCTCAACAGCGCCGTAGCCGCCTATTACTACCTGCGTATCATTGTTGTCATGTACATGCATGAGCAGCCTGCCGAGGGGAGCGAACTCCCCCCGATCGCTGGCGGTCTGCTTACCGCACTGCTGGTTTCCGCCGCTGGAACAATCTTCCTTGGCATCTTCCCGTCGGCTCTGCTGGAGTTCGCCGGCCGCTCGGCGAACCTGCTAAAGTGATCATCCGATTAGGTCCAGGAGATGTTTATCCATCTCCTGGGCTGTCTTCATGACATTCAAATTCGCCTCATACCCTATCTTTGCTTCACTCATTGCTACCGCCGTCGCACTCAGGTCAACTACGTCTATGCTCCCGGATCCGATGGACGCAATCTGCCGCGCGGCTGCTCCCAACTGTTTTCCGGACTGCTCCAAGCCTTGCAGCGCTGTGGCTGCCAGATTCGTATTAATCATGTGTATATGCGTAAGCTTATCGGCCCGGAGAGCCGCTTTTTGAGATTTTCTTCTTTCAACTGTGTGCCTATGAAATTAAAGGACCTAGACACCGTCATGATTTCCGTTTACACTAAGGGCTAGATATCGATGTTTCCAAACCGACCTTTTCCACCTAGACGCCCCCGAATCAGGGAGAACGTAAATGAGGCAATCCGTGCGCGCGAAGTGCGTGCGGTGTTCCCCGATGGCTCCGTCGAGGTGATGCCAACCATGGCCGCCGTGCGCCGCGCCCAGGAACTTGGCCTTGACTTGATCCTCATCGCGCCTACCGCCGAGCCGCCAGTCGCCAAGGCGATGGACTACGGCCAGTGGCAGTACGAGCAGAAAAAGAAACAACACGACGCGAAGAAGAAGCAGCACGTCATTCTGGTGAAGGAGCTGAAGTTCCGTCCCAACACCGACGACCATGACTACGACTTCAAAAAGAACCACGCCATCCGCTTCCTGAAAGAGGGCAACCGCGTGAAGGCCGTCGTCCAGTTCCGCGGACGCGAAATCGCCCACGTCGACCTGGGCAAGAAGCTGCTCATCCGCTTCGCTGAAGACTTGGTAGGGATCGGACAGGTGGAAGGGCAGCCGCGCCTCGAAGGTCGCAACGCCCACGTCATCATCAGTCCGGTGAAGGCCAAGGACGCCCCGGCCAAGGAAAAATCCGAAAAGCCAGAAAAGCCGAAGGACGCCGCTTCTCACTCCATACCGCCTCCCCAGGCTCAGTAGCATCCGCTGGATTTGCAGTCTTGTCGCATTTGCGTGCGGCCAGGATTTTTCTGCCAAAGCTTTCGCAAGCCGGTAGAGGACCCATACTATCGCGAGGCCTCCGCAGAAATGCCGGTAGAGGGTGTCTACCCGGAGGACCGCGCCTTCCTAAAGGTGTGAAAAATTACAATCTGGACAGGCGGATCCTCCTTCGCTAAAGCTACGGCGGACAGGTCGTCTGTTCTACCCATGGAAGTGTAGTGTTCTCAAGGGTAGGACCGTCGATTCGCCTGTCCAATTCGCGCTCAACCCGACTCCTTCACACTGAATAGAGCAGTCGGCGGCAAATTCGGATGGGTGG
>CAIRSA010000338.1 GCA_903881085.1 uncultured Acidobacteriia bacterium | reverse complement strand
TTCGGCCGAAAATGGGCTGTCTGACCCCAATTGCCCCCCCACCGCAATGCTCCAATGAACCACTCACCCAATGGGTTACGCCGCCTTCATCCGCAATCGAATGCAAACGCAGAAGATCGCAGTATCAAACCCAGTCCAACAACTTTTTCTAAGGTATTAACCGGCCAATTAGCTTGCACCTGAGTTTTCAGCGTAAGCGATTTAAAATCATCCGATTGGCCAGTTAATAGGATGCTCGGACACTACGACATCCTTGCACGGCTGGGAAGACTTCCCCCAAGTCGCGATACTAGTCATCGCCGGACCTTGCAGGCGAATCCGCTATAAGAAAGCCTGGTGGACTGTGTGAAGCGGAAGCTAAAGCTATCGGCCACGGTGCGTAGAAAAATCATTTTCCAAAATGCAATCGAAAAGACCACCGGCGCCATGCCGCGCAGGCAATCCACCGAAAGACCGGAGCGGGCGCACATGGAAACCAGGTCTTCGGATCTGATAAACAGACGCAGAACATGCAAGTGCGTCGGCGTGTTGCGCACGAACCACTCCAGTCCTTTAATCACCACCAGCCAAGCCAACCAGTTGCGGCTGAAGGTATGAAAGATAAACAAACCGTTTGGCGCGATCAGGCGCGCGGCTTCCCGGATGACCAGTTCCGGCTCCTCCACGTGCTCAAGGAAGTCCGTGGAGCAAACCGCATCGAAGCTGCCATCCGCGAACGGAAGCCGATAGGCATCTGCCTGGACATATTTCGCCTGCCCGCTGGCGTCATGCAGGCGGGCGACCTTCAATGCGTCCGCGGCAAAATCTATCCCGATGACGGTGTGTCCCTGGGCGGCCAGGTAATTGGAAAGGAAACCGCCTCCACAGCCTACGTCAAGGATGCGTAGACCCCGTCCCGCGAAACGTGCGCGGAGTTCGTCCGCGATCCAGGGATTGCGCAGCCGTGACTCCGCGCGCAGCAGCGCTATGGGATCATCCTGCGCTTTGTACCAGCGTTCGCCAAGGGCGTGATAGACCTCGTTATTGACAGATGGTTGCGAGGCGGTCTTCACTGGCATCCCTCGCGTTCTTCAACCTGGAACAATCCGCCGCATATCGTCAAGCCCGGGCCAAAAGCGACACTTGCCACGAGTTGCCCAGGCTTGGCGGCGTCCGATTTCAGAATTTCGTCCCAAACGTGGGGCAAAGTTGCCGAGGACATGTTTCCATAATTAAGCAGTACCTTGTGACTCGCCGCGGATTGCTCCGGGCGCAGGCCCAGCGTTTCCGCGACGCGTTCGATGATCTTTGGTCCGCCAGGGTGGATCGCAAAAATGGCTGAATCCCTTTCGGCTTCGTAATCGAGATCAGCCTGTGCGAACAATCGCACCATAAATGCGCGTAACGCAGCGCTGAGCTTTTCCGGCACATTCTGAGTGAGCGTCATACGAAATCCCCACTCGCCGATACTCCATCGCATGTCGTCGGCCGAATCAGCCACCATCTCGTCCGCCAGGGCCAGGATGCGGTACCCGGCCCCAGCCGTGTTTAGCGTGGCCGCGGAAGTTGGGTCAGACTCGCGGCTTAGCGTGTACCGGACGTGGCCGTCGGCAAACAGGCTCTGCACCACAAGTTGTTCAGGGCTGTGGTCCGATGGGTCGAGGTGCAAGGTGCAGAGTTCCGTGTGCGCAATGTCCACCCGGTGCGCCTTATTGGTCGTGCATGCCAGAAAGCCGCTTGCGACGCGAATTGCGGGCAGGGCTGCATAACAGCCCATGTGATAAGCATGGGTGACGCGCGTCTGCAGTTGCCAGCCTTTTCTTCCCACGAGTAACTGTGCCGCGCTAGGGGAAATGTACCCGGTGCAGGTCACATGAATCAGATCGTCCGGCGCATTGGATTCGCCCTCGAACATCGCATCGATCGCGCGCTGCGCGCCGCGTGCAAAAACTTGCGAGCGTACCGATAACCCGGCTCCTTTAGAACTCTCCGCGAGGCGATAAACTTCCATCTCTTCCCACGAGGTGTGCAGGTGATCGTTTAATTCGCAGCCACGTGCGAAGATCTTATCTGGCGAACAGCCATAGCGGCGCAGCATCCTGGGCATCATGGCTGCGAAATCAGCATCGACTGGAGGAAGACCGTTGTCCCGGCGGTGAGTTTCTTCCGCTCGGATGTGGGCGTCGGCCAGCCACTGCAACGCTTCTTCCTGCGTTCCGGAGTGCGGTGGACGAACCGTGCAAAAAGAGTGCATACGCACGCCGTGTGCACTGGAAAGCCGGTCACGAACAACATGGGGCTGGATCAACGTCTTCATAAGGGAGCCAGATTCGATGCCAACCACACAGAGCAACGGTTATTTCGGAAGCGCATAGTTTTTAATTGACCTTATTGCGGTCTGCCGCGATCGCGGGCTGGACAAATGTGGGCTTCATCCGTGTCGCGGGAAAATTTGAAAATCGATCTCCAGTTCGTTCTTCACCTTAATCAGTCCTCCGCCAATACTGATGGGCTTGATTCCAAAATCAGTCTGTTTCAGAACGTAGTGCGTCGTGTAGGAACCGCCGGCCTGTTTCACGGTCAGGCTCACCGCTTTGGTTACGCCGTGCAACGACAAATCACCATCGACCTTCCATTGTCCATCGTTCAGTTTTTGGACGCGGGAAGAGCGGAAGGTTATCTCGGGAAACTTCTTCGTCTCCAGTGTCATCTCCTCCATGTGTTTCTGGATCGTTGCCTCATCTTTCGCGTCGATCTTGGGGTCTGGCTTAACCTTCATCTTTGCGGTTTCAACCCGGAATTCGACGTGCCGGGGCTCCCCGTCCAGGATGGAGCCTGAGGATATCGGCGCGAAGACCGTATGGTCATGGGCGGCAGCTGAAAATAGCCCCGACTTGCCAACGTGAATCGTGATCGTACTGCGCTGCGTGTCGATGGCTTTTTCTTGTGCTCTCAGCAGCCCTGTCGCTACCATCGTTGTGCAGATAGCCAGAGTGCTAAGCCGCATAAGAATAAATCCTCTTTAAATTATGTTCAAAAAGTTTCGCCGGAAGCATGCGTGTCGCCATCTGGCGTCCGGCGGTGACCAGCAGGTTCTCCCACTGCCCAATGTCCCCCATTATACGGGAGCGCTGCTGCACGTGGCGTGTTCGTTCCCGGCGCAGTGATTCGTAACGCCGCAGGGCGAGTTCTGGAGACGATTCTTGAGCAAATGACTTCGCAAGCACCAGCGCGTCTTCCAGCGCCATGCAACCTCCCAGTCCGAGATTCGGGGTGCAGGGATGGGCCGCGTCCCCAAGCAACATCACTCTACCATCTCCCCATCGTTTTAGGGGCGGAAGATCGTACGCGCCATTTTTCATGATGGAGCCTTCCGGGGTTCCGGCAATCAGGCTTTCCACCGGCTCGTGCCATCCTGCGAACATCTGTAAAAGCTCGTGTTGCCGGCCTTCGCGTGAGTCGACGTGACCAGCATCGGTATTCGCGGTGGCGTACCAGGTGAACCGGTCGCCGCCCGTGCTGAGAATACCGAAGCGTTTCCCTCGTCCCCAGGTTTCGCTATTCGAGCCTTTCGAGACAACGCCTGTAAGCCTCGCCAGCCCGCGCCAGACCGTGTAGCCCCGGTACCTTGGTTCATGGACACCTAATAACTGCGAACGAACGCGCGAACGAATGCCGTCGGCGCCGATGAGGAAGTCATGCTCCTTCGAAACACCGTGGGAGAAGTGAATTCCCACACTAGTTTTTTGCTGTTCGAAAGATGCGAAATCGTGGCCGAGACAAACGCGGTCCGCCGGCAATGCCGAAATCAACGCGTCCAGAAGGTCCGACCGGCGCGTGCATAGAGCAGGTACTTCGAAATGTCCCAGCCCGATATCCATCAGGATCGTGCCCGATCTGGAGCGCACAAGGAAATGCTGGTTCGGCCCGCTCACTGCCGTCACACGTTCCAGCAAACCCAGTTCTTTCAGCACACGCGTGGCGTTGGGCCAAAGCATCAGGCCCGCGCCCACTTCGCGCAACTGGTTCGCCCTTTCGTAGACCGTTGCGTCAATGCCCATGCGGTGAAGCGCGACGGCCGCAGCTACGCCGCCGATTCCACCGCCTATGATGCCAATATTCAGTGTATGCACGTTCGAATCCAAAGAACGCGCTTGGGCTCCGGCCCCGGGGCCGCTAGTAAACTCATGAGCAAAACGACTCGGGGGGAATGGATGAAGCAACTCCGCTGTCACACTCGTCGGGATGCAAGAATTCATGTGTTTAAGCAGACGCCTGCGACCGGTTTTGGTTACATTGGATTCGTTCATTTTGGACTCCGCTCGAACCCCGTACGGCCTACCATTACTATCATAATACGGCGCAAACCAAGCCCCACATCTGCTGCATAAAATGGCAGTCCCAGGCGTGGCGCAGAGTCTCACGCCAATGTCGCTTACATCGACCAGAACGACACGCCGCAATT
>CAIRSA010000337.1 GCA_903881085.1 uncultured Acidobacteriia bacterium | reverse complement strand
TTTTTTCGGCCGCTTTCGGCCGAAAATGGGATGTCTGACCCCAATTGCCCTCCACCGCAATGCTCCAATGAATCACTCACCCAATGGGTTACGCCGCCTTGATCCGCAATCGAATGCAAATGCGGAAGATCGCTGTATCAATCCCAGTTCAACAGCTTTTTCTAGGATGATCGATAGTTTGCTGGCTCAGAACAAGGCTGGAGCCGAATAAGGAATAAAGCGCCGCTAAGCGCCAGCCAGGTCAATGGGCCGTTTCTCTCGTCCTGTTCGTTGCGAAGCACCCAGTTGGTTCTCCCGCTGTTATTCGTATTATGCTGTTAGTTACTCGCCGAGGAGACAACCACACCGCCCGATGCCGCTCAAAATTCCGAAAAAACTGATCGAAAAATACCAGGACCCCAAATTCGGACTCGTATTATTCGCAGGCGCCGGAGTCTCCTGTCCTGAACTTCCGCTCTGGGGCAAATTGCTGACAGACATGCTGCAGGACGCCATCGATTACGACCTCGCCCCTGAGCCAGCGGACATCGAACGCATCCAACAACTGATCGGCGAAAAAAAGCTTCTGATCGCTGCCGCGGCGCTGAAAAGTAAACTAAAAGACAACCACTTCAACCAATATTTCCGCAAAACATTTCAGTCTCCCGCAAAAGGCCCCAACCGCAAGCACGATTTAATCGCCCAGGCCGGCTTCCGCTCCATCCTGACAACCAATTTCGACAAACTTCTGGAGTCGGCCTGGAACAAAGTAACCGGAATAGCCCCAACCAAATACACTCACACACGCGAAGAGGCTCTGGCGGACCTCGCCGCCACCGGCCAATTCGCCGTCGTTAAAGTGCATGGCGATATCGACGACATCGAAGACCTCGTCCTCACCAAGCACGATTACTGCCGCCTCATATACAACAACACCGGGCTCAAAAGCTTTCTCCACAGCCAGTTCAGCACCCGTTCCATCCTCTTTCTCGGCTGCAGCCTCACCGATCCGGACATGTTGCAATTCCTCGACTGGCTGCGCTCCATCTCCGGCAGCAAAACCTCCGAGCACTTCGCGCTCATGAAGACCCACGGCATGAACGCCATTGAAAAGGACGATTTCCAGTCCACCTATGGCATCAACATCTTCGGCGACGATGCCAGCGACGATCACCCCGACATCGAAGCCTTCCTCACCGAACTCCTGACCCACAAGCCCACCGCGAAAGCCACGCCCGCGCCTGCACTCCCCCTGCCAGACAAACACGAGATCGAAGAACTGCTAGCCGCCCATGGCTACCTGATCAATCGTTGCACCCCCGGCGATGGCTTCTACTTATTCGAAATACAATACGCGGCGAACAGAACGCGCGTCCAGGGTTGGGTCATCGCCATGGCAGCGGTTCCAACTCAACCGCAATTGCAGGCCCTGCGTGATCTGTGGCAATCAGCCCACAAACAAATTGGCCAGCCCATTCTGCTTATTCCGGACGGCGATACACCGTCAATGCAAGATGCCGCCAGGACCCTGCAATTCACCACATATACGCGTAGCCAGTTTACTGACCGGATCTTCGATTGCACTGCCTATCGCAATAAGCTCCAACTGGAGTACGCTTCCGGCGCCGCCGCGAAAGGCTTCGTTGAACTGGACGTGACCGGCGAGACCGCAACCGGCGCTTCGGAACCACCGCAGCCGCTCGATCGCTACCTGTCGCAATGGCTGGCCGATCCCAACGTCCGCCTACTGGCGATACTCGGCGATTTCGGAATGGGCAAGACATGGCTCTGCGAGCGGCTTGCGAGCGGCCAGCCAATGAGTGCAGACTTGCTTCCCATTCTGATCAGGCTGCGCGATGCCAGGGGCGGAAACCTGGATGCCGCGATTAACGAAGCGATCGCGAAAATCGGAATGAGCAAGCCTGCCTTCGACTGCCTGCGCAAACAAGGCCGGTTGCTTCTGATTCTGGATGGCTTCGATGAAATGGGGCGCAACACCCTGGTTTCCGGCTCCGGGGTGGCGAACTTCACCCTCATCGAAGGCCTTCTTTCCAATAACCCGGATGGAAAGATCCTCGTCACCTGCCGCTCGGCCTACTTCAAGAGCAGCACGGAAGAAAAGAACGTGGTGGGCGTTCAGTATGAACCGCAAGAGAAAGACCGCATCGATTTCCATGGGAAAGAGGATCGCCGCCTGGCGCTCCTCAACCCCTTCGACGAGCCGCGCATCAGGACCGCCTTGCAGCACGTGTTCGAAGGTCAGGCCGAAAGCCGCTGGCAGGAGATCTTCGATAATGCACAAGTCCTCGAGTTGGCGGCCCGGCCCATGACCGCGGCCGTGCTGGCCCTGGTGCTGCCGGAAATCTGGGGCAAAGGCACAGCCGGCGCACTCAACCTGGCAATTCTTTACGAAGAGTGGATTGCCCACATGTTGAGGCGGCAAGCCAGGGACGATGCCGGTATCCTTTCCGAAGAGCAGCGCCGGACCTTCATGGAAGACCTGGCCTGGCAGATGCAGCGCAATGGCCGCAAGGATATTCACTTTGAAGAATTCCCTCCCAAAATCCGGCAGCAGTTCCAGGTGGAGGACACGGAGGAGTTGGAGACGCGCTTACAATCGGGCGGATACCTCACGCGGCATGGCGGCGATGTGTTTCATTTCGCCCACTATTCCCTGCAGGAGTTCCTGGTGGCCAGGCGGCTTCTGGAACAGCTTCGAACAAACTCCGCGCCTGCGGATATGCCCCTCACCAACGCCATCGCCCGCTTCGTCCACTACCTGGCGCTGAATCTGGATTTGTACCAGATCCAAGAGGAAGACGGCATGGTGAAGGTCCCCGCCGGCCAGTTCCTCTATGGCCAGGAACCCGATGGCCCCAGAGTCGTCGCCATCGAAAAGGACTTCGAAATCGATCGGTATCCGGTGACCAATCAGGACTTCTGCGCATTTTTGAACGATGTCAAGAATACACGCCAAAAGGAGCTCGCCGAGTGGGTGCATCATGAGCGGAGCCGCATTAAGAAATCCGGTAACGAATTCGAAATTGAGCCAGGCTTTGAACGCCACCCGGTGGTTGGCATCAGCTGGCACGCGGCTACAGCCTATGCGAAGGAGATGAAGAAGCAATTGCCCACGGAGCAACAATGGGAAAAGGCCGCACGAGGCATTGATGGCCGCCAGTATCCGTGGGGTGAAGAGTTCGATTCGAAGAAATGCAACACAGAGGAAAGCGGCAGAAAGAAAACTCAAACAACGGACGTCGAATCCTACCCGGATGGCCGCTCACCCTACGGCGCTAATGACATGTCTGGAAACGTTTGGGAGTGGGCATCCAGTCAGTGGGCCAAGGATGACAAAGACCCCGTGGTGCGCGGGGGCTCGTGGAACTACAATCAGCACTACGCCGCCTGCGCCTACCGCGACGACAGCCCGCCCGATAGCCGTGACGACGATATCGGGTTCCGTTGTTCCAGGACCAAAATTTAACCCTTTTCACTTTTTTCTTTTACCCTTTTCACTCTATCAACGAGCTGCCTGAACCAAGAAGGAAAAACAAGCGGGTGCAGGGCGGCAGCCCTGCCGGAAAATTTTTCCTCGCATAAAAAAGCCCGGCGGCCAACCGGAACCCCGGCCCGCCACCGGGCGCAGCAATATTCGTCCAGCCCCAATATTAGCGCCAGACAGGGCACGCCGCCTGGACATCGCTCAAGCACCCGGCCGCCGTCCATGAACAGCGGCCATCCGGCGTCCTCCGCCGCATGCGGGCCGGAGGTTAGCGTTGTCTTGGAACAACGGAACCCGATATTGTTGTTACGGTTATCGGGCGGGTTGTTGTTGCGGTAGGCGCAGGCGGCGTTGTGTTGATTGTTGTTCCACGAGCCCCCGCGCACCACGGAATTAGCCGCGCACCCTAAAAACGGCGTCGTTAAGAACACAACGCCGCAACCCCACCGTATCGCCATGTGAGGCATGGGCGATCCATGCCCGCACCGATTGCGACACGGCCTTCATGTCAACTCTTCCATTCCCATAATCGGCCGCCAGCCGCTTCATGCGCCGCCTGGCTCGTTGAACGGCGTCAGGCAGCAGCCGCCGCTGATCGGGAAACACTCGAAAACCCAGAAAAGGAATCCCCTCCGTTACGGGATAGATGCGGCTCTTGCGTTCATTCAACAGCAGCCGCAGCGGCTCCATCCGTCGCCGTGCCTCCTCCCGGTAAAAGACAAGATCCTCCTTATTGTTTGAGAACACCAGAAAATCATCCACATACCGTAGATAACCAGGCGCCCCCAGTTCATCGCGAAAATGATGATCCAAAGGATCCAGGTAGACGTTGGCCCAGAATTGGCTGGTCAGATTTCCGATCGGCAGCCCGCGACGGCGCTCGAAGGGCGAAAACAGGTCGTCCCCGGGAAAATAGAAATCCGCCGCGGGCTGTTCATTGCTATGCGCTAGAATGGTCCCCGCAAGCGCCAGCACTTGTGGATCCCATATGCGCTGTGCCAGCCGCTCCAATAGGACTCTATGATCGATGCTGGGAAAAAACTGCTTCACGTCTCCCTGGAAAACGTAGGCGAACCGACGCGCAAACTCCGTACACCGGTCCAGCGCCCGGTGCGTCCCCTTGCCCACCCTGTTGGCGTAGGAATCATGAATAAACGACCTCTCGAACAGAGGCTCAATCACATTGCACAGCGCATGGTGCACCACTCGGTCGCGGTGGGGCGCTGCGCTGATGTACCGCCTGGCCGGTTCGTAGATCGTGAAGGTACGGTATGGGCCAGGTTGATAACGGCCGTCGCGCAACTCATCCTGCACTTTGACCAGGTTCTCGGCCAGATTGTGGTTAAACCGCGCAACGCTTGGCTTGAAGCGCTTACCTCGTTGGGCTGCGCGGGCCGCCTGGTAGAGGTTCTCAAAGCTGGTAAGCTTCTCAAACAGGGTTGTTTTGTGCTGGGGCGTGGACACGGTTCCCCTCCTGCTGGCGAATCCACCCGCCCACCAACGAACCAATGTTATTCAGCGCCCGAGTGGCGAACTCCAGTTGGGACAGCGTCATGAATTTCATGGCTGCGCTTATCTTCATCAGGTGACGTAGCTTTTCAATCTCGATGTTTGCCGCACGCAGATTGTTCAGTTTGTCTTTTCGGTAATACGCCTCAATCAGATTTTCCAAAAGGTCGAGTTGGATCTGGACCAGCCGGTCCCCGAACAGAAACTTGTAATTGCGGGGAAAGTTTTCGATTTTTGGAAGGAACCACTTGATGAAGTCGTCTGTCAGCGTGAGTACGTTCTCCTTCGATGCCATCTACTGTCTGTCACCCCCCAAAAAAATTCCGGCAGGGCTCCGCCCTGCACCCGGTGCAGTATATCACTAAGCAAAGGGCTCGTTAAAGGAGTGTAAAGGCTAAAAGAGAAAAGTGAAAAGGGTTAAGTTTTGGTCCTGGAACAACGGAACCCGAGCTTGTAGCCCCGGTTACCGGGCGGGGCGTAGTCGCGGTAGGCGCAGGCGGCGCCGCGTCGAGCGTTGTACCACGAGCCCCCGCGCACCACGCACCAATCGCGATCGGGTTGATACTTGCTGCTCGTCCATTCAAACACATTCCCGGCCATATCCTCGGCCCCAAAAGGCGAGCGGCCCTTCTCACCGATCTCTCCGACGATGCTCGTGCTATTCCTCCCGCTTTCACGAGTGTTGCACCTTGCCGAATCAAACGCCTCGCCCCAAGGATAAACTCTCCCATCGATCCCCCGCGCCGCCTTCTCCCACTGTTGCTCCGTAGGCAACTGCTTTCCGGCCGCCTCGGCGAAGGCCGTAGCGCCAAACCAGCTAACCCCCGTCACGGGATGATTCTTGAACTCCGGCTTAAGCTTCAGGCCTTTTTTGATCTCGCTGGCATCATGGTCCAGCCACTCCTCTTTCTTCCCGTGCTTCTTAAGGAATTGCAGAAACTGTTCGTTGGTAACCGGATGACGATCGAACCAGAAGTCGTCCACAATGGAGTCGTCCACGCATGCCTCTTCGCCATCGCCATAGAGAAACGGCCCCTTCGGCACCAGCACCATGCCGTCCCGCTCTTCAATGCGGTAGATCGGCTCCACCGCCAGCATCGCGTACACAAACCGCAGAATCGCGTCGCTCAGCCGCATGCTCTTCGCCTTGCCGTCCTTCAAAAGACCGGCCAGCCGCCGCGCCACCGGAAACTCCCGCAAGGAAGGATGCCCGAACTCGTAGTTGCCCTCCGAATCGCGCCCCAGAAAACCATCTGTCCGCACTGCCTCCTCAATCCTCTGGAAATCCTCATCCGCTTTGAGAATTCTTTTGAGCCATGCCCCCAACTCCTTCACCGGAATCGACTGGTTCGGCCTGCTCTGCAAATGCCACGCCAGATCCTCAATAATGCTGTCATGCAGTGGGACATCGATAGTCTGCTTCCTGCGCTCCAGCAGGCGCTGATGATTGCTGGCATAGAGCGTGGCCAGGTTCAGGTCGCCAATGTCCTTCAGCCGGTTGATATTTTCCGCAATCATGTCGAGCAGAATCGGCCGCCGAGCCAAGTTCCATACACTTTCAATTTGTTCCAGCCTCCCGCACAAGCTGTCCCCGTCCTTATGCCGGCCCTTCAACGCCGCCAGAATCTGCGGTCTCTCAAACAGGCTCAGGTAAACGGCCTGCGAACTTTTGTTTAGTTCGATTGCCGCCCCCGTGTGCCGCGCTCCGCGCAGGATTTTGTCCTCCTCTTCCTGCTTCTTGAAGTACGCAGTGCGGCAGGTTACCAGCACCTTGGCCAGCGGCGCGCCGTTCACAAGGTTCTGAATCCGGTTGAAGTCATCCACCGCGTACTTGTATTCGCCCGCCGCGCGGGTCATCTCGTCGAAGCCATCCAGAATCAGCAGCAGCCGCCCCTCTTTGTTCAGGCGCTGCAACGTGTGGACCGTGGACTTCACCATCCTCGCCAGAAACTCCCAAATGCCCTCTTTGTCCTGGTACTGTTCCAGCCGCACCAGAAGGGGAATGCGGCTGCCGATGGGTTCGGCAACCAGCTTGCGGCAAAGCCACGATTTGCCGCTGCCAAAGTCGCCCAGCAGGGTCAGCAGATTGATCTGCCGGTCGTTCAGAAACGCTTCTAAACGCCTCTGCAGCGGCGCGCGGTCTTCGATAGCGGAGTCCGGCTTGTCCTGCACTTCCAGTTCGACGGCCAAGCCGCGAATCCCATCCTTTTCGTATTCGGTGCGGATACGCTGCGCATAAGGGCGCAACGCGTCCACCAGCTGGTCCAGAAATGCTGCCACCGTCAATTCGCCCCGCGCGTCGTCAAACATCAGTCGGTCCCCATCCGGTAGGTACCTCACACCAACGGTTTCGGTCTGGTTCCGTTGCGCGCGAGTGCAGTGGAACTCCAGGTGCACAGGCGAAGGCGCGCCCGACGCCACCGTGTACCCTGCCGCTTCCAGCAGGCCTCGGATGTCTTTCGTGTCAGGCAATGGCGTGGCGCAAGCCAGCTTGGCCTTTTGGAGTTCGCGCAGCAGTTCATCAATGTCCGGATATTTGCCCGCCAGATCCCCGCCGAAGGCTTCGATGTTATAGCTGTCTTTCAAGTCCTTCCGCACATACGGGTTCATCTTAGCGATGTCGACCAGCGCGTAATGCCTTTTGCCGCAGCCGTTACTCGCCACGCTGAGCGAATCGAGTAGGTGAAGAATGTCCGGATCGGTCAGACTGCAACCCACAAAGAGAACCGTATGGTTTGCGAAGATCCTGATAAGAACGTTGCGCGTCCCAATATCCCCATGAATCAGGTGACTGTAATCCGATTTTGTGAAAATCAGCGTCTCGGCCTTGTGGATATCGCCATGCAATTTCAGGATCCTGGTCGACGATTTTCTCGATGTATCGTTCATCTCAAAGTGATCGCGTGGGGTAACAACAATGGGATCGTCGAATAATCGCTCAATCAGTGTGTCAAAGTTGGTTGTAATAAGAATTTGAGGTTTCAGCCCGGCGATCATTTCATGGCGTGCATTCGGCTTGACTGTTTCAGCGCCCAACATGCCTGTCAGGATAATACGGTAATCATTCGCCCCAAGTTCAGCGCGAATAGCCTGCGCTGCAACCAAGTAATTGTTTTCCTTGAGCAGGCGGCGAAGGTCTCTCGCCGCGTTCTTGCCGAGTTTGCCTAGGACAATCATCTCCTCCAACAGCCCGCCCCAACCCGGCAGGCTCCCGCCCGACACCCCCGCACCCAAAAACAAAACAACATTGTCTCGTTTGAACTCGTCGAATAACTCCGGGGGAATCGCAAGCGCCATGCAGTCAGTATAACCATCCCCAATACAAACCCGCTTGAATCTTGCTCTGGATCAGGTAGTATGAAAGAGAGGACAGGATACATGGAAGTACAACTCACCGCCGACCAGGAAGCGTTTGTCCGCTCCGCCGTGGACAGCGGCCGTTTCGCCCGTCAGGAAGATGCCCTGCACGAGGCGATGCTCCTCTGGGAGCGGCAGGAACGAAGGCGTGCAGAGATACTCGCCGCCGTCGATCAGGCTGAGGCGTCCCTTGCTCGCGGCGAAGGTTTGACAATCGCCAGCGATGATGATGCAGCTCAACTTGCCGGCCGTATCAAGCGCCGGGGATTGGCCAGGCTTTCCGCCGAAGGGAATACACCCTGATGGCCGTCCGCCTTTCCACTGAGGCGGAAGCTGAGCTTGATGCCATCTGGCTCTTTGTTGCCTGTCAAAGCAACAGCACTGAAATCGCAAATCGTCTGATTGATGCTATTACTGGAAGTATTTGGCTTCTGGGGCGTCAACCAAGGCTTGGCCGTCGTCGCGATTCCGACCTACGTTCTGGGCTTCGAAGTTTGCCGGTAGGCGAGTATGTCATCGTTTATCGCTTGCAAGGGGAAGAGGCGCTTATTCTTCACGTAATGCGAGGCAGCAGGGATATCGAAGGACTTCTCGGCGGATAAGTCAGAGCCCAAGTCCGCCGTTCCCCGCACAAAAAAAACTAAATCCCCTTTAACCCCAGCACCTTAACAAAAAACAAGGGTTGACAGTCAAACCTGCCATGCTATCTAAGTCATCAGGCGAGCGAGATGCGAGCAGCACTTGAGCACTAAAAAGCCCAAGCCTAACCCACCGACTTGTAAATCGCATACAATCATGGGAATAGGTTGTGGAAAAGCAAAAAAAGCAAAAAATGTTTCTTCGCCTGGTCTTCGCCCCGGCACTATCGGCAGGCGAGCCAAGCTCTTTGACAACAGAATAGATTAACCGCTAGGCTCTGGCCAAATCGGTCAATGCGCCGGTGCTGGAGCCGAACCTCTCCGCCTCCACGCCCATGCGCTGCAGCATGGTCACAAACAGGTTGCACAGCGGCAGGTTGTTGTCGCGTTTGTAGGCCAAGTGCTGGCCGTGCTTGAAGCCGCCGCCAGCCAGGATGATAGGCAGATTCGTGTTGTCGTGGATGTTGGCGTCGCCCATGTTACTGCCGTACATGACCATGGTGCTGTCGAGCAGGCGTCGGCCGGATTCCTGCTTGGCGGCAAGGCTGGAGACTAACTTACCGAAGACGCGCATCTGGTTGCGGTCGGCCGCTTCCAACTGGCGGATCTTTTCGGCATTCATGCTGTGGTGGCTCAGGCCGTGATAACTTTCGGTGGTGCTGCGGTCCTCGGCGAGTTTGAATGCCGGCGTGAGGAAAGCGTCCACCATGATCGTCACGATGCGCGTCGAGTCGGACTCAAATGCCAGCTGGGCCATGTTGAGCATCAGGTCAATCTTTTCAAAGAAGAGTTTCTTGTCCTGAATATCGGGCGGCTCCGGGCGCGGGGCCGTGGGCTTGGGGCGCTGCTCCCATTCGCGGGCCGAGACAAGGCGGTTTTCCACTTCGCGGACCGAGGTGAAGTATTGATCGAGCCGCGCGCGGTCTGTGTTGTTCAAGCCCTGGCTGAAGCGCTTGGTATCGTCCATCAAAGTATCGAGAATGCTGCCGCGCTCTTCCAGTCGATGCAACTGGCGCTCCACCGCGGCGGCGTCGCCCTGCACGAACATCTTCTGGAACAGCGCCGGGGCGGAGTCTTCGGCCGGCAGCAATACGCCATCGCGAGTCCACGACAGGCTGCGGTTGGCCTTATCAAGATTGACGCCGAGGTTGAGCGTGGGGAAACGCGTGACGGGTCCGAGCTTTTCCGTGGCGAACTGATCGAGCGAAATCGTGTTGCGGAAGCCGCCTTTGAACGCGCCTCGGGCCGATGTGAGAAAGCAGCTATCCACGCTGTGTCCGCCGCTGACGCCGGGGTGCGAAAGGCCGCTGAACACCGTGAATTCGTTGCGCAGCGCGGCGAGTTCCTGCAGGCAGGGTGAAAGCTCGTAGTCGCGGCCGGTGGATTTGGGCCAGAAGTGCGGCGGCTGCACGCCAAGGTTGCTCATGAGTACGACCATGCGCACGGGCGGCTTGGTTTCGGCGGCCATGCATTCCAACGTGGGCAGACCAAGTGTCACGCCAAGCCCTTGCAGGAAGCGGCGGCGTGGAATGTGTTTGGAGGTAAGTTTGGTGCTCATGTTATTGACCTAAGAATATCGGACATTCGATCAGCGCGTGAAGCAGGTCGCGGACGCGGTAGCCGTTGGCGGCGCAGGCGTCGAGGATTGCTTCCACATGTGGGCGGTCAGCAAAGCGAACTGGCACGCCGGTGGAATAGACAGTGAACTGGTTGACCAGATTGCGGGCCAGCTGGCGCGGATTGCCGGCGAGCAGCGCTTTCAGATCGTGGATGTTTTTGAATTCGCGGCCGTCCAGCAGCTTGCCGCTGGCGTCGACCGGAATGGATTGCGTGTAGGCGAAGTCGTGGCCGGTGGGATCGATGCCGTTGACCTTGTCGCCTTGTGAAGTCCCGCGGTAGCGCGTACGCCAGGCGCCCATCACGTCGTAGTTTTCGAGCGCCAGCCCGACCGGATCAAAGCGTGCGTGGCAGGCCGCGCAGGTGGCCGATTTCTTGTGCAATTCCAGTTGATCGCGAATGGTCTTGGCGCCGCGGATATCGGGCTCCACTGCGGGCACGCCGGGCGGAGGCGGCGGAGGTGGCTGGCCGAGTAGACGATCCATGATCCAGGCGCCGCGGATGACAGGCGACGTGCTGGTGCCGTTGGCGGAGACCTTGAGAATTGCGGCTTGCGTGAGGATGCCGCCATACGGGCTATCGGGCGCGAGTTTCACCTTGCGCATGGTGGAACCGTCCAGCGGGGCGAGGCCGTAGTGGCGGGCCAGGCGGTCATTGGCGAAGACGAAATCGGACTTGACGAGCGAACTGGCGGGCAGGTTTTCGCGCACCATGGCGGTGAAGAAGGCGCGCGATTCGCGCTCCATGGAATCGGTCAGATACTCGTCCAGGCGGTATTCGGGGTAGAGGCGGATATCGGGGTCGTCGCGGCGGATGAAGCGCAGGCTGAGCCAGTAGTTGGTGAAGGCCGTAACGAAGCGATCAAAGGAGCTTCCCTCGATGAGACGATCGGTTTCGGCGCGCAGAACTTTCGGGTCGCGCAGCCGGCCGGTGCGCGCGGCATTAAGCAGCGCGGCGTCAGGCCGGGTGTTGGTGAGGAAGTGCGAGAGGCGCGAGGCGACTGCGTAATTGTCGCGATGAACCGGCTCGGCCAGATACAGAAAATTGCCTGAGCAGAGGAAGGCTTTGTAGCCAGCGAACAGGGCGTCAGCGAAGGGCTCATGCTTATCGAGACGGGCGTGGATGAGCTGTTCGAACTTGACGATGGCCTGCTCGGGAACGGGTTGGCGCGCGGCAATTTGGATGAAGCGGCGCAGCAGACGGCTGGCTTCCTGTTTGGGGTTTTCGGTTTTCAGATCGACGCCGAGCTTGTCGAACAGAACCGTATGCGACGCGGGCGGCCACTGATCGGGCGCTAGCGGCCCTTCGATGTCGATGGATTGAAACGCCACGCCTGGCGCGCCGCCGGGAGGCAGGGGAGGGAAGCGGTAGCTGCCGGAGACGCCATTGACGTCGGGCTGCGGCGAGGGCAGGCCGAGCAGGCCGTATTCGATGGTCTGGCCGGTGGTGAGGTAGACGACGGTTTCGTAAGTGTGGGTGCCGGGCTTGATGTCGATAAGGCCACCGGTGTAGCGCACGTATTCGGCGGTGTCCTGATTGGAGGGCTTGCGCGAGCGCCACGTCATGGCCTGCGGGGCGTGGGCAGGGATGATGCTCATGTCCTTCTGCTGCAGGATGGCCTGGGCTGAGAAGCGGACTCGATAGTGGCCGGGCGTTTTGACGGCGAGGGCCTGGGGATAAGCGCTGTACGGCCACGCAGCGGAGCGTGAAAGAACGAGTTCGACTTTGGGGTCGTGCTCGCCGGATTTGCGCAGGGCGTTGAACTGTTCGCCTGTGATGTTGACGAACTTGCCATCCTTGGCGAAATATTGCGCCTGGCGGCCGCCGGTCATGGATGGGCTGGAAAAAAGCTTGGTGCCGTGGGCATGGTAGGTGATCATCGGCGGCGGCTGCGGCGTGGTGGCGATGGCCTGGCGCAGGGCGGCTTCGGTGGCGTCGAGATAGGCGGCGAGTTGGACGCGCGACATGTCGAGCATTTCGGAGGTCTTGTTGAAGTGATACTCTTCGCGGTCTTCTGGCAGCATGTCGCGGATGTCGAGTTCGGGGAGCTGCAGGATGTCACGCAGGTTCTGTTCGAATTCGTCGCGATTAAGGCGGCGCATGGGGCCGCGTCCAGTGGCGGCGATTTCGGCTTGCTCCACTTTGCGGATCGATGTCGCAAGCGCGGTGGTGAGTTCGGTGCGGCGGGCAGGGGCTAGGAGTCCGGCGGCGGGCGGCATTTCGCCTTTTTCGACGCGGTCATGAATGCGGATCCAGCGGTCGCGGGTGGCGCGGGCTTTGAGGTCGAAGGGGAGGGCGGTGAGGTCCAAACCGCCTTTGTTGGAGGCTTTGGAGTGGCATCCGAGACAGGCTTGGTCGAGGATGGGCTTGATCTTAACAGGGATCGGCGCGGGCTGCGCATGGGCGCAGGCTGCGGCTAGGAGGAGGGCTGTAATGAGGTTGGCTGTCATGGTTACGACACTGAGTGATTTTATCTCAATTTGGGAGACACGTGGAGCGCTGAGGAGGAAGCGATTCACGGATCCCCTTCGATCTTCATTTCCTGCCGGTGATCAACCGCGCGCCGCGGTTGAATGTCACGTATTGAATGGCCCACTGCAGCAGCACCAGCAGCCGGTTGCGGAAGCCGACCAGGTACATCAGGTGGACGAACAGCCAGATCAGCCATGCGAGCCAGCCGCTGAGCAACGTCTTACCGAAGTAGCCCACCGCCGACGCCCGGCCGATGGTGGCCAGGTTGCCTTTGTCCCAATACTCAAAGGGCTTCTGTGCGGCTTTGCTTCCAATGCGGCGGCGGATGGCCTCGGCCACATATCGGCCCTGCTGCATGGCCACCGGGGCGATGCCGGGGAGCGGTTTGCCGTCCACTTCGAAGTTGGCCAGGTCGCCGATGACGAAGATCTCGGGATGGCCGGCGAGGGAGCAGTCGCCGATTACGGGGATGCGACCGCCGCGCGCCAGCGTCAGGCCGGTCTGTGTGGCGAGCGACGCTCCAATGTCCGAGGCCTGGACGCCTGCGGCCCAGAGGACCGTGCGCGAGGCAATGTGCTCGGTTCCGGCCGTGATCCCTTCAGCGTCGATGTTGGAAACTCGGACGCCAGTGCGCGTGCGCACGCCGAGAGCGATCAGAGATTTCTCGGCCTTGATGGAAAGCTCCTCGGGGTAGGCGGGCAGGATCCGCGGCGAGCCATCGAGCAACAGAATGCGCGCCTCCTCGGGACGGATGGCACGGAAGTCGTCGCGCAAAGTGTCATTGGCGATCTCGCCCAGCGCGCCGGCCAACTCCACTCCGGTGGGGCCGCCGCCCACCACCACAAACGTCAGCCAAGCACGGCGGCGGTCCGGATCCGTCTCCAGTTCGGCGGCCTCAAACGCATAGAGAATCTTGGCGCGGATAGCGGTGGCGTCTTCAATGGTCTTCAGTCCAGGGGCGAACTGCTCCCACTGCGTGTTGCCGAAGTAGTGGCTCCGGGCGCCGGTGGCGACGATCAACGTGTCGTACTCGAAATTCTGTTCCGCCAGCTTCACGCAGCGGGCGGCTACGTCGATGGACGTCACCTCCTCCATCAGCACGCGCACGTTCTTCTGCTCACGGACTACGCTGCGGATCGGGAACGAAATGTCGGCGGGCGACAAGCCGCCGGTGGCCACCTGATAGAGCAGGGGCTGAAAGAGGTGAAAGTTCGATTTGTCGATGAGGACGATGTCGACGTCCGCACTGGCCAGCGAGCGGGCCGCGGCCAGGCCGCCAAAGCCGCCGCCGAGGATCACGACGCGATGTCGGGTACTCACTCCTGGAAGCCCATCTGGCGCAAGACCAGGAACTCGGAAAGATTCTCGGTCATCAGAATGCCCATCAGTTTTTCTCCATCCATCACGCGGGCGACCCATGCGTCTGGATCGCCTGCCAGTGTGCGATTCGTCAAGTTACGGAGCGGGACTGAAGTCTCGCGCAGGCTCAAGCCCGCCCTACTGAAAGCCCATTTGGCGCAAGACCAGGAATTCGGAAAGATTCTCGGACGTCAGCATGCCCATCAGTTTTTCTCCATCCATCACAAGCGCGCAGGAGCCGGACTTTGCCAGGATGGGCAAGGCCTCGGCCAAATCGATATCGGGAGCGACGCGGGGGAAGTCGCGGTCCATCACGCCTGCGATGTAGGCGTCAGGGCCGCTGGCGGCGAGGCCGCGCAGCAACAGATTGCGGCCGAGCAGGCCGATGACTTGGTCGCCGGCGAGTACCGGGAAGTCATGCTGAGAGGTGGCCAGCAACAGATCGGCCGCGTCGCGCATGGTCTGGCCATGGCTGAGCGTGCGGAAGTCGGTGACCATGGCGGCACGCACGGCCACGCCCTGGGTAAGTACACGGCCGCTGGCGGCCATGGTCTCCTGCGCGGCTCCCAGATAGACGAAGAACGCGATGAAGAGCATGAGGTACTGGCCGGAGACGATGGCAAAGATGGCCAGGCCCATGGCGAGGATGCGTCCGCTGGCCGAGGCGATGCGGGTGGCTTCGGCTTCCGAGCGGAAGCGTGCGATGACGCTGCGCAGGGCGCGGCCGCCATCCATGGGGAACGCGGGCAGCAGGTTGAAGATGGCCAGGGCGAGGTTGCCGTAGGCGAGGCGTTCCGTGAGGTTGGTATCGCTGGGCTGAAAGATTGCTTCCATGCCGCGGGTGTTCCCGATGTATATGAAGAGCGCCAGGGAGATGGCCAGATTGACCAGCGGGCCGGAGACGGCGATCCAGAACTCTTCCTGCGGTTTGGGCTGGCGTTCCAGGCGGGCGATGCCGCCGATGGGGAAGACGATGATCTCAATGGTCTTAATGCCGTAGCGGGTGGAGACGAGGGAATGGCCGATCTCATGCAGTAGCACGGACAAGAAGAGCAGACCGATATAGAGAACCTGAATCACGCCTGATTCCGTGCCATTGAAGCCGAACACCATCAGCAGCACCATCAACAGCAAGAAGGTGAAATGCAGGCGGATTGGCACGCCGAAAACACTGCCGATGCCGACCGTTCCTGTTTGCATCCGTGACTACACTAACACAGTGAAGGTCGCTTCATTGCGCTCCACCGGGCGGTACAGCGTATCGCGCTCAAAGGGCACGCGGCCGGCTTCTGTGATGAGGCGGAACAGATCGCCGCGGCGCAGGGACTGGCTGGTGGTGGCGCCGGCGTCGTGATAGATCTTCTCTTCGACAACGGTGCCATCGATATCGTCGGCACCCATGCGCAGGGCGATCTGGGCGATGGCGGGCGACATCATGACCCAGTAGGCTTTGATGTGCGGAATGTTGTCGAGCATGAGGCGGGCCACGGCGATGTTGCGGATGTCGTCAAAGCCGGTGGTCTTGGGGATGTGATGGAGCGGCGTGTTGGCCGGATGGAAGGCAAGCGGGATGAAGGTGACGAAGCCGCCGGTTTCGTCCTGCAGTTCGCGCAGGCGGACGAGGTGATCGACGCGGTCGGCTTCGCTTTCGATGTGGCCGTAGAGCATGGTGCAGTTGGATTTGAGGCCGATTTGATGGGCGGCGCGGGCGACGTTGAGCCACTCGTTACCATCGATTTTGTGATCGCAGATGATGCGGCGTACGCGTTCGCTGAAGACTTCGGCGCCGCCGCCGGGCATGGAGTCCATGCCTGCGTCCTTGAGCCGCTGGAGCACTTCGCGGATGGAGATTTTGCCGCGCTGGGCAAGGTAGGAGATCTCGACCATGGTGAAGGCCTTGAGGTGCACTTGCGGGAAGCGCTCTTTGAGGCCGCGGAGCATCTGGCAGTACCAATCCAGCGTGAGTTCGGGGTGCAGGCCGCCGACGATGTGGAATTCGGAGACGGCTTCGCTGTAGCCCTGGCCGGCTGTTTCCCACACCTGTTCGAGGGTCATGGTGTAGCTTTTGGGGTCGCGCGCTTTTTTGCCGAAGGCGCAGAGGCGGCAGCTGGCCACGCACACGTCCGTAGGGTTGATGTGGCGGTTGACGTTGAAAAACGTGGTATCGCCATGGAGCCGTTCGCGCACCAGATTGGCCAGCCGTCCGACGGCCAGAATGTCGCTGGTGCGGTACAACGCCTCGCCGTCTTCACGGCTGAGGCGGACGCCAGCTTCCACTTTTTCTGCGATCTGTTTCATGTGCACTTCGTCGTTCATCCACTACCCTCTAAGCAAAATAGATATCTGCGGCCCAAAATAGAAAGAATAACACGCTGACGTACCCGTTTACTGTAAAGAAAGCCGCATTCACGCGGCTCAGGTCGTCTGCTTTCACCAGACTGTGCTCATAAATCAGCAGCGCCGCGACGGCTGCGCAGCCGGCCACGCTGACCGCGCCGAGGCCGAGTCCGCGCACCAGCAGCAACAGGCAGGCGATCATGGCGACGTGCAAGGCTCGGGCGACCCAGAGCGATTGGGCGATGCCGAGCCGTTTCGGAAGGCTGAACAGGGCCGATTTCGAATCGAATTCGTAGTCCTGGCAGGAGTAAATGATATCGAACCCGGCGGTCCAGAACATGACGGCGGCGGTGAGCCAGACGATGTTGGGGTTGAGGCCGCCGGTCATGGCGATCCAGGCGGCGGAGGGGGCCATGCCGAGGGTGAAGCCCAGTACGAGATGGGAAAAAGACGTGAAGCGCTTGGTGTAGGAGTAGAAAAACAGCACGGCGAGCGTGGGCAGGGCGAGCAGGAGGCAGAGCGAGTTGAGGCCTGCGGCTGCGGCGAGGAACACCGCGACGCAGACGGCGGTGAAGCCCCAGGCAAAGGCGCGGGAGAGCTTCCCGGCGGGCAGGTGGCGTTCTTTGGTGCGGGGGTTGAGGGCGTCGACGTCGGCATCGAGCACGCGGTTGAAGGTCATGGCGGCGGAGCGGGCGGCGACCATGGCGACCACGATGCAGAAGAGTTTGAGCCAGAGGCCTTCGCGGGGGAAGCCCTGGGAGCGCCATGCGAGCATGGCTCCGGTGAGCGCAAACGGCAGCGCAAAGACGGAGTGTTCGAATTTAATCATGTCGAGCGTTAGCCGCAGTCGTTTCCAGATGCCCATGTGAGTTACCATTTTAAAGCATGCGCTTGTCTGCTTTCATTTTTTTTGCTGCCGTCCTGTGTTCGTGCGGCGGTGGCTCCACGTCCGTTGAGGACTATTACTCCCGCGAAGTGAAACTGCCACGGGGGCAAATCATCCATGTCGAGGTGATGGGAGACCAGCGCGATATGGCGCGCGGGATGATGTTCCGCGATTCTCTGGCGCCGGACCGGGGCATGCTTTTCGTCTATGCCAAACCTGGTAAGTATCCTCATTGGATGTGGCAAGTGCGGATTCCGCTGGATATGATCTGGTTGGATGCGCAGCGCACCATCGTTGAAATTGCCCCCAATCTGCCGGCTTGTGCGGACAAGCCTACCAAGGACTGCCCTCCTTATGGCGGACATGCCGATGCGAGCACTGTGTTGGAGCTGGCAGGGGGCATGGCCGAGAAGTACGGACTCAAAGTCGGACAAACATTGGATTACTAATGGACCAGGATCAACTTAGAAAATTACTCGCCGGCGTGAAAGAGGGTGAGATCGGGATCGATGCGGCTGTGGAGCGGATGCGGCACATGCCGTTTGAGGATCTGGGCTTTGCCAAGATCGACCATCACCGGGCGCTGCGGCACGGGATGCCGGAGGTTATTTTCGCCAAGGGGAAAACGCCGGAGCAAGTGGCTTTGATCGCGGAAAAGCTGTTTGAGACGGGGCGGAATCTGCTGATCACGCGTGCCGATGCGACGACGGCGGCGCGGGTTCGCGAGTCGATTCCGGAGGCGGAGTATTTTCCGCTTTCGGGCGCGATGCGCGTGTGGGGCGACCGCACGATGCGGGGCAAGGGCAAGATCGCGGTGGTGTGCGCGGGGACGAGCGATATTTTCGTGGCCGAAGAGGCGCAGGTAACGGCCGAGGTGATGGGTAATGAGGTTTACGCGATCCACGATGTGGGCGTGGCGGGCATCCACCGGCTGATGAACAATCGCGAGCGGCTGATGGAGGCCAAGGTGATTGTGTGCTGCGCGGGCATGGAAGGCGCGTTGCCGAGCGCGGTGGGGGGCCTTGTGTCGTGCCCGGTGATTGCCGTGCCGACCAGCATTGGTTACGGGGCGAGCTTTGGGGGGCTGGCGGCGCTGCTGGGGATGTTGAATAGCTGCGCGAGCAATGTGACGGTGGTGAATATTGATAATGGTTTTGGGGCGGGCTACGTGGCCAGTTTGATTAACCGGGCGTAATTCTGGGCCCGCTGGAGGGCAATTTTGTGAAATCCATTTCAATCAAGCCTGAACGCAAAGCACAGCTCGAAGAATATGCCCGGCGACGAGGACAGGACGCTGAAAGTGCGCTGGATGTGTTGTTGGCCAGTTACTTTGAGAGGGATCGACAGGATTACAGTCAGGCCGTCGAGGGCATTCGGCGAGGCTTGGCCGACGTGAAAGCGGGCAGAACGCGGCCCGCAAAGCAACTGATGGAAGAGCTTTGCCAGAAGCAGCGGGTTGGCTGATCGGGTCTTAGCTTGTTAAGTTGCGGAAAAATGATTCCACGCAAAGCCGCGAAGACGCAAAGAACACCAAGATAACGGGGAGAACTGGAGATTGTGGACGGTTTTCTGTTCCGGTTACCGTCAAGGATTTGGGTGAGGGCTTCGTGGCCAGAGTGATTAATCGGGCGTGATTTAGCCCGCTAAGACGGCTGGCCATCGAAATCGAGCCAGCGCTGCCGCTCGTAATCGTAGAGCTTGCAGATGCGGCAGCAGCGGGCGTATTCGCGCCAGCTCCACGGCTGGACGATCACCTGCGACGGGAACTCTTTTTCCAGCATTTGCTGGGCTTCGGCCAACCGGAAGAGAGGGATCTTGGTGTCAACATGGTGCGCCGTGTGCTCCATGCTGTTCGCCAGCAGTAAGCCCACTAGCCAGGGAAATTCCACGTGCACCGTGTTTTCAAGCTGCGATGCAAGCGGATTCCAGCGACGGCGGTCGTCGAACCAGACGGCGGAGGGGTGCGTGTGGTGTTGAAACGTCACGAAGCCCATCAGACCGTTCCATACCAATTGCGGCAATACCACGGCAAACAGGACAGCGGCGGCCGCCGAACTGCCGTGTCTGTGCGCCCATACCACCGAAGCAGCTATTTGCGCAGCCAAGAAAGCCGAGCAGAGCAGGGAATCGGCCGTATACTTCCAATTCCGCCTGCCGACGGCCGCCTGCGTTGGGAACCACAGTTTCTTCCACCAGATCTCAATGGCATAGCAAAAGCCAGGTCCCCACGGATTACGGTAGATGCGCTCCAGCAGTTGCCGCCACTCCGGCAGGCGGTCAAATTCGCATTTTGTGAAGGGCGCATAGCTGTAATCCTTGCCACGCAGATTAGTGAAGCCGTGGTGCAGGGAGTTATGGCCCAATTCCCAGGTGCTGAATGGCGTCAACGCCGGCAGAAAGGCGATGCGACCAATCAGTTGGTTCAGCCAACCCAGGCGGAAGGCGGAGCCGTGACAGGCGTCATGTCCAAGAATAAACAGCCGGCCTGCTATGAGGCCGCATGGAATGCCAAGCGCCAGGCGAAGCAGGGGCTGCTCGACAGAGAGCAGAGCCCACCACGTGACCCAATAGAGTGCCGAGTCGAACGCCAGTAACGCCAATGCTGCGCCGTGGCACGGCGTGCGGAACCTGGCCAGCATTTCGACCACCGGCCTGCGTGCCAGCGGGCTAACCACGGCGGACGGCTTCCAGGAAAACGATGTTTTCGTCATGTTCCACAAAGGTCCGCACGCGGGCCAGTTCGCTGACGGGCAGGGCCTGGGCGAGGTCCATCATCTGCGGTTCGTCGCGGTAGATGAGCCACCAGTCCATGTAGGCTTCCATGAAGGCGCGGTCGGGGATTTCGGGCATGAAGTTGGCGATCCAGACTTTGCCGCCGGGCTTGGTGAGGTCGAACAGGGCCTGCAGCAGGCGTGCGGCGACTTTGTCGTTGAGATAGTCATACAAGCCGGCGGCGTAGACGAAGTCGAACTTGCCCAGACTGCCACGCGAGGCGATCACGCTCTTCACTGAACCTTCGGCGGCTTCGACGCCGAACTGGGCGTTTTCGCGGTGGACTACGGCGATGCTTTGTACGTCCTGATCGAGCGCCAGGAAGCGGCCCAGCTTGCCACCCTGTACGGCTTCGCTCATGCGTGCTTCGCGCAGGTGTCCGCAGGCCAGTGAGAGGATGGAGGCATCGGGCACGCGGCGGGCGGTCGCGTCGATTTCATTCGCCAGCAGCCAGGCACGGTTGCGGACCGCACGCGGGGCCGCGCCGTTGGTGCTGTATTGCAGGGAATACTTGGCTGCCGATGGGGCCGCTTCGATCACGGGCTGCATGGAGGGGTGTTGATAGATGAAGTCGAGCAGTACTGCGTCGCCGGCGTAGCCGCGCGGCTTTTCCCAGCAGCGGCGGATGAAGGGGTCCAGGCGGGTGTACTTTGCCACGGGATGGGCGCGGAATTCGTTGTCGATGCGTTCCCGCCATTCCGTTTCGGTGCGGCATTCCTGGCGCGCCGCCGTCATGGCATTGCACATGATGCGGTTGGCGCGCGTGATGCTGGCCGGTTCGTTGGTCTCATAGAGCGCCTGGGCGCGGGTAAGCTCGCTTTGCTGGGGCGCGAGCGTCATTGGAAACGGTGCGAAGGTTGTGAATGAAGTAGCCATGATATCTCTAACAGCGCAATCCTGCGAGGGAAGGGGACATGGAGGATTTAGAATTATTTGCTTGGTGCGGACGTCATCACTTGGGGCGCGTGTATGGTGCTGTTTTGTGTGGGGGCTGGGGCGTGGTGCGGGTGTGATGTGGTCGGCAGGGGGCGCGGCGGTTATCTGGAGTCCATTGTCTTTCGTGTCATCGAGAGTGACCAAAAGGGCGGGGGCAGGGGATGGATGAGTGAGACCGAATGCTGCGCATAGCAGGGCGGCGAAAATGAAATATCAAGGTCTTCCACTGGTTTGATGGACACAACAGGGCTCAAAGTTGTTTCGAGCGGTGAGGATCAGCTCTCGAGTCGAGCCGGATTCATGCCGTTACAGATCCTCTGGCTTGAGGCCAGAGTCTTTTGAGATTTTCGACAATGCAGCAGGCCCAACCTCTTCATTGTCGTGAAAGCAAAAGGTGATATTGCTCCACCCCTTCCTTTGTAGCTTTCGATGTGAGCCAACCTGCTTTTGAGTGTTCAGCCCAATCGCAGCAAGGCTGCGTAAACACGCTTGGCCTTTGCCGCCTTCCAAATACTCATGCTACAAACAGCGAGGAAAGCGAATCCGGCACTTCTTCGCCACTCTCAATCATGTCCGCAAGCACCTGTAGTGCGATCGCCTTCACCTTTCGAACCGCAGTCTCTTCGTCGTCGCCATAGGCCATTACCCCTGGGAGCTCCGGGACTGACGCCAGGAATCTTCCATCCTCTTCTGTTTCAACTTCAACGCGAATGGGTTTAATCGATACCATGGCTACCTCAAGTATTCAAATCATAGCAATTTCAGTCTGAACATGGGTCCAGCCTCAACGCGAGGGGTGCGATCGCCAGACATTTTTTCCAGGCTACTGGCCACCTGCGCCGTGCTTCACCACGCGTTGCAGGAATGGCATGGCGTGGGATCTTTGGAATAGTCGAAGGCATATTCTCGACCCTGGTATTGCGGCCTACTCTCCGCGGCGGCAATGGGAATTATCCTAAATGGCGAGCCCAAACGTCACGCCTACTCCTTCACCGCCAGGATTCTATTCAGAGACACGTTCTTCAGTTCCTGCCGCACTCCGCTGGGCCAGCGGATTTCAAGCGAATCGATGTGGCTCTGTTTCCCGATTCCGAAGTGCTGCCGGTAAGGGCTCGTGGCGCCAAACCCCTCGCTGCCCTTAACCTCGCGGTATACAGTTAAATTGCCAGCCTTCAACGTCAACTGCGCGCCAACTGCGAAGCGGTTGCTTTTCACTCCGGTCAGATCGAGTTCCAACCAGTTGTTTTTACTCGCCTTCAGATTGCGGTAGAACGCGTTGAAAGCGTGGTCGCCAGGATAATGGCCGCCTAACTGGGCAAAGATATCCAGTCCGCCGTCCTCATCAATATCGATGAATGCAACGCCGTGGCCTTTGTTCCCGGGGCGTGCGAATCCAACGTAAGCGGTAAGATCGGTGAAGGTCCCATTGCCGTTGTTGCGGAAGAACCGGTTCGGCTCCAGGCGGGTAAGCTGCGGATCCCCGGTGCCGAAATAGATATCGAGATACCCGTCGTTATCGAGATCGGCGACTCCCGCACCCATGGTCCCCATGGGGAAATAGAGTTTGGCGTCGAAGGTGACATCGGTGAAAGTACCGTCGCGATTGTTCCGGAACAGCCTGGTCGAATCGGGATGAAGCGCCTTGGCGTTCGGCGGCGCGAAGCCCTGCTTCAAGCCGTCGATAACGGCATCCCACGGCGCCAGACTCATAGTCAAAATATCCGGCCAGCCATCGTTGTTGTAGTCGAAGAAAAAACAGACGAAGCCATTATGGGGCGGTTGAACCACGCCCGCTCTTTTCGCAACCTCAGTGAACCGCCAGTTGCCTTCGTTATGATAAAGCCGGTTCGGCCCTGCATCCAAGCCGTTGATCAGAATGTCGAGGCGTCCGTCTTTATCGTAGTCGCCAAGCGCGATGCCGATTGCGCCATACGCCGGCGGCTCATCCAACCCTGCGGACTTCGTCACGTTGGTGAAAGTACCGTTCCGGTTGTTGCGGTAGATCTGAGGGACGCTTCCATCTTTCAGCACGCCATTGGCGATAACGACATCGAGCCAGCCGTCGTTATCCAGATCGCCCCACAATGAAACGAATCCCGAGCCCGGGTCGTCGAGGCCGCTCTTTTTAGATACGTTCACGAACTTGCCATGCTCATTGTGGAACAACAAATTGGGGTACGGGCCGCTCCAGCCGTTGAGCGAGATGTAGAGGTCCAGCCAGCCGTCGTTGTCGTAATCCACCAGATTGAGCGAGTAGCCCGAGGGAACATTGGCAAGGCCAACCGTCGCGGTCACGTCGATGAATTTGTCGCCCAGGTTTTTGTAGACGCGAACGAACGTGCCGCTGCCGGAAACGATCAGGTCAGGCTTGCCGTCGCCATCGATATCGCCCCACGCACACGTGCCGTTGCCGTTGCGGTGCTGAATTCCAAGCTTCGGCGCGATGTCTTCGAACGCAAGCAGGGGTAGGTTTGCAGGATCGATCTGAAGGTCGCGTTTGGGGAACAGCACGTTTTTGTTGAGCGGCGGGACGGGACCCTTGATCTGATCGAGCGCCACACGGAGAAGCCACCTGTCAATGTCGTTGATTTTCCACTGCAGTGCTTCGTGGAATTGTTTCGCCGCTTCGATGTAGTCGCCCAGGCGATAGTAACAGGTGCCCAGTTCGCGGTACGTTTGAACCCGCTGATCCGAAGTCATCGTGCGCTTGAGCGACTGCTTGAAGTACCCGATGGCTGCCTCGAAGTTCCCGCGGCGTGCGAGCGTATTCCCCATAATGAACAGCGCCGCCGTCTCTTCCGTGCTGTAAGGGATCGAATCGTCGATCACGCGGTCAATCAGTTGCGCGGCGCGGTCCAACCCAAGCAACGGATCGTGCGGTACGCGATGCCCGCCTTCATGCGTGAACCGCACTTCGCCCGACATCCACTCGCTCAGATTGAGCAGATAGCCGCTGGCGTGCGGCTCCAGCTTTGCCACGCGCGAGGCGAGTTCATAGGCGAGGTTTGGATTGTAGTAGAGCAACTCGGCTCGCGCATGAATAACCGACTTTGCGCGTAGCGCGGGGATGTGATCGGGATCGCTTTTCAAAGTAGCAGTGAGCGCCTCCATAGCTAGCGAAAGCGAGATGCGGCGACGTTCCGGATCCTCTCCGCCGTAAAAATCGGCCAGATAGGAGCGCGCGATCTGATAGACAACCTCGACGTCGCCGGGGCGCGCAGTGCGCTGCACTTCCAGGTCAGCGCGCGCCTCGGCCGTCTTTCCTTCCCGAATGAACAGAATCGCTTTGCGCAGCGGGCCGGTCTGTTCCGGCAAGGGCTCCGCAGGATAGCCTTGCGTCTGCTGCCCCACGACACGTACCGCGGGCAGCAATAATACGGCAAGAACAACGCTTGCCGCGGCGGAAAGTCCCCATCTGTTCATCTTCTAAAAAAGTATACGATGTTTGTATGCCCTGAGATGGCGGAGTATCATAAAACCGATTGCTGCATTTGGTCCTATTCTTCTTTTGGTCTCCTCAGGATGCCGCCGAGGCTTACAGAAAAGGCGTCGCGCTACTTGAGCACGCGGAGGCGCAACAATCGATTCCGCTGCTGGAAAAGGCCGCCTCGCTGGAACCGCGCAATGCTCAATACTGGAAAGCGCTGGGCGTCGCCTACGCCGCGGCAGATCAGTTGCGCGATGCCATTGAACCGTTGCGCAAGGCATGCGCGTTAAGTCCGGCGCTGCTGGATGCCTGTTACTACTACGGCCGCGATCTGTACGCGACAGACAGATACATCGAAGCCCTCGCGCCGCTTGAGACCGCACTTCGATTTGACGCGGCAAAAGGCCGCGCCGATGCCGCTATTGCGCAGTGCCATGAGGCGCTAGGCCACACTCTGGAAGCCGAGAAACACTTTCTTTCCGCTCTGAATCGGAAGGACGCGGCCGAAGGCCAGGCGCGTCTGGGATACGGGCACTTCCTGATCCGGCAGGCTCGACTCGCGCAGGCGATCCTCGTGCTCGAAGCTGCCCAGAAACCAGAATCCGCTGAAGCTCGCTATCTGTTGGGCATGGCTTTGGCGCAAGCGGAACGCTTCGAGGAAGCAGCCTCAAAACTGGAGCGCGCCGTTGCGCTTCGGCCTTCCGATGCGGCGGCCCGCCTGTTGCTTGCGAAGGTCTACCGCCGGCTCGGCCGCGTCGCCGACGCCGCGCGGTTGGAATCGGCGCCTCTTCAATAATGGTGGATCGCCGCATCGTGAGAAGCTGCGAAAAATCAGAATTTGGACAGGCGGATCCTCCTTCGCTAAAGCTACGGCGGACACGCCGGCCGCGGATTGCCAATCTAATGCCACTCGTTTTTGATTGGCCACACGTTATACGCTGGCGGATGGGATCATCCGAAGAATCCAAGTAGCATCCTCAGTTCCATCCGTGTCCATCCGTGTGGATCCGTGGCGAATTTGTCTTGAGGTGTTTTCGGATGGCCATACAGAACAAATTTAGCCACGGATCCACACGGATGGACACGGATAAACCACTGAATTCCTCACCCCGAAAAACGAGTGGCATTGGAGTGCCAATTCGCCCTGCATCGGCTGAAGAATGTCACCTAGGATTTAGGGACTCGGCGATTGAGACAGGTTATCTTAGCGCTTATGGGCGATTCGCCTGCCCTAAAGTAACTTCCGTGCTTGCGGCTTGCGCAGCCGCGTCTCCAACCGCAGCTTGCGCTTCCGCAACCCCTCGGAATCTCGCATGCGGATCGCCGCATCCACCAGATCCAGCGCCATCGCATAGTTGCGCTCTTTGTGCTCGTAGAACTTCGCCAATTCCTCATGCGCGTCAACCTGAAACTCATTGCGGCATTGCGTGAGCTCAGTGTATAACGCAATAGCAGCGTCTTCCCTGCCCTGCTTCTTTTCCAGCGCAGCAAGATCCCACATCGTGCGAAACAGCAACGGGTCAGGCAGTCCTTTATCGATCGCCCGGCGAAACAGAATCGCCGCGTCGTCAAAACGCTCGGCATTGCGCAACCAGCGTGCCAGGCCGGCCATCTCCGCCCCGTGCGCGAATGGATGCGTAGCGGGCGACTCGAAAGCGCGCGGCACGATCCCCGTCAAACATGCCAGCGTCAATATATCGATGGCGTTGTGATGAAACACGGGTGCGAGCCGAAACGCCTCGCGCGTTTTCAGGTATTCAAAATACAGATAGGGGATCAAGTCGCCGGGCACATCGCCCTGCCGCTCTACGCCCAGGATACGATTCTCCAACTCCACCAAACGGCAGCTCTCAAAACGCAGTTTCCAAAGCCGGCGCGCGCTGAACAGCAGATCCAGATGCTCCATACGAGCAAAAGGCGGCTTGGCCCGCGACATGCGATAGCGCGTTTCCAATAACGGCTGATCGTACGACTTGCCGTTGTAGGTGATCATCACGTCGAACTGTTCCAGATACTGCGTCAACGCGGAAAGCTGGCTGGCCTCTTCGCCGTAGTCGCGCATAAAGAACTGGCGAACCAGAAATCCTTGCGCTGTTATGTGTCCGACGCCGATCAGAAACGGATAAGTGCCCGTGCCGCCGGCAAGCCCGGTAGTTTCGGTATCGAGAAACGCCCAGCGGGTAGGCGGCGAGTTTTTGATGGCGCCTTCGCTGATGATTTCCAGCAGCGTGGGCGCCATGTCTTCCAGGTCGGCAATGCCTACGCTGCCATGCCGGCGGTGGCGTTCAAACAGGCGCGACGTTTCGAAGTGACGGCCCTGCGCAGTCTCGACCACCTCGCCACTCATCCACTCTTCAATGGACGGAACTTCGATCTTGGGTTGAGGCGCGGGCGGAGGCGAGTTGGCGTACTTCTGGTCGATCTTCGCAATTCGCTTGCGCAGCATCGCCAGTTGATCTTGAATGTCACTCAAACCCAGTTTCGCCTTTTCTTTGCCAGTATAGCGCAGGCGGGCGAACTATTCGAAGAATGGCTCCGAGAGTTTACGGTACTTGTTGGCGACATCGAGATTGAGCTCGATTCCCAGGCCAGGACGGTCGCCGACCTGGATGCGGCCGTTTTCAATATACGGGCCATCGCACAACAGTTCGTTGAAGAACGGCACGCTGGCGCCGTGCCATTCCAGCGTCAGGCAGTTCGGGATTGCGGCCGCGGCATGCGCCGCTGCGGCGAAACCAACCGGGCTGCTGATGTTGTGCAAGGCCAGCGCGGCGGCGTGAGTATCAGCCATGCGGCCGATCTCTTTTGCGGCGAAGAGACCGACCTTCTGCACATCCGGAGCCAGGATGCGCAGACCGCCTTCGCCGAGCAAGCGGCGGAAGTCGATGGGTTGGTAATGATTCTCCCCGGTGGCGAGGGTGAGCGCGGTACCGGCCTGCAGCGCCGCCATATCGGCGATGCTCTCCGGCGGAATGGGATCTTCCACCCATAGCAGATCGAGCGGTTCCAGCGCTTTGATCAGCTTAGCGGCGTCGCCCGTGTTGTAGTTCCAGTGGCAATCGACGGCCAGGTCCACGGCCGAGCCGATAGCACTGCGCACGGCGCTGAGGCGCTCCACCACAAACTCAATTTCGCGACGGCTGAGCGAGCGGTCATACTCATCGGTGGGGTAAGGCGTGGGAATATCGGCATCGAACTTCAAAGCCGTGAAGCCGCGGGCGGCCATCTGGCCGGCGCGTTCAGAGTAAGCGGAAACGGGCGGCAGCGTACTTTCGTGCTTGTCCCAACCGTGATGCTTCAGGCTGATGGCCGCCTCGGCGGCTGGCGCGCCACCCAACCAATGAAGTTGCCGGGGCTGAAGCATGGGCGAGAGCGAATCGAGCGCGTCACCCGCGTGGCAATCGGCATAAACACGGACGGAGTCGCGGTAGCGGCCACCCAACAGCTTAGCGACGGGCAGCTTCAACGCTTTGCCCAGCAGATCGAGACAGGCGGTTTCAATACCGGCAATGGCATGCCAGGCAACGCCGGGTCCGGCATGGATAACGCAGGCCCGCAAGCGGCGGACAATCAGTTCCGGATCTTCGGCACTCATGCCGCAAACCAGCGGGGCCATCTC
This sequence comes from uncultured Acidobacteriia bacterium, assembly GCA_903881085.1. Taxonomy (GTDB): domain Bacteria; phylum Acidobacteriota; class Terriglobia; order Bryobacterales; family Bryobacteraceae; genus CAIRSA01. Next base: position 17,725 of record CAIRSA010000337.1, on the reverse strand, counting down.
ACGAAGGATGGCGGTAAGGCCCGGTCCCATGTAGGCTTCGCCGATGCCAAAGAGACCTCCGGCGGCGTCAAGCCGGACGAGCACCCAATCGTAGTTGGCTTCAATTACGGCCGTGCTTAAACGAGTAATTTTCATGATTTGTTATATGCCTCCCACGCCTGTTGCGCGGAATGATCCTCATGGATCATTCCCATAAATGCCTTCACGATGCGCGCCGGATCGGCATGCTGATAGATGTTGCGCCCATAGACCAGGCCATGAGCGCCCTGTTGCAGAAAGGCGTGCGCCGTCTGGAAAACCTTTTCGATGGACTCCTTGCCGCCACCGCGCACCAGCACCGGACAGCGGGCAGCCTGAATCACCTCGTGATAGTCTTCGGCGTGATCGGTGGGGTCAGCCTTGATAATGTCCGCGCCCAGCTCGCGCGCCTGCCTTACCAGCGGCACGATCAGGTTCTTGTCGCCATTCACCTGGTAGCCGCCGCGCTCTTCGTTTGGCCGCATTACGAGCGGCTCAATCATCAGCGGCATGCCATACTTTTCGCACAGCGGGCGAAGGCGGCCGATGTTCTGAATGGTCTGGCGATGCAGTTCCGGCTCGCCTGGCAGCAGCAGCAGATTCGCCACCACGCACGCCGCGTCCATCCGAACGGCGGGCAGCACTGGGTCATCTTCACAGGCCAGAACATTGAAGAGATGGCTGTGCGCCTGTTTGTTATAAGGGTTGCCTGCGTCGGTCCGCATCACCAGCGCGGGCTTGTTGCGGCCGGGCAGATTCTGCAGCACGTCGCATTGGCCGTAGTTCATCTGAATGGCGTCAGGCCCTGCGGCGACCAGACTCGCAACAACGCCTTCGATGTCGCGCAGGCCATCGAGAAAACTGTGCTCGTTAAAAACACCGTGATCGATCGCGACATCCAGGCATTTTCCCGACTCGCGGAACAGCCGGTTCATTCTCACTTTGTGGGCGTTATACATCTCTAAACGAGACTCCTGGAGCGTGAACGCCGGTTTTGTTGTGGTTCATGTACTTCCAGTTTATGCGTTCGGGTCCAGCGGCTGCAGGCGGTCTGGCAGGTTGTTGTTATCGCGGTCAAACGGCAGCGGGTCATTGTAATCATCGCGTCCATCGCCATCGTGGTCTCCGCCGGGCTGCAGCCACTTGCCGTCTTCGGGGAACCACTCGCCGCGAAGCTGCAGCACCTTATAGAGAAACTGCACACATTCGGCGCGCGTGAGCGGATATTTAGCATTGGTCTTGAGCGCTTTGCTAGCGGGCAGGCCAAGTGCACTCAGCCAATTGTGGAGCGTTCCCCAATCTGCTTTACCTTCAGGCTGAAACGCTGCATCTTTCGCATTGATCGCACCCCACGCAGCCAGCGACTCGATGGACGCACGGTCAACATCCTTAGCCGCCACGTCTGAAAAACGTAGCGTTCCCAATGCTGGCCACTGCGGAGCCTGCGGCAAAGCGCGATTGAGCCGCACCAGCGCCCGGGCGAGTTCGCGCCGCGTGACAGTTCGCTCCGCATCAAAAAACAGGCTGCCTGCATCCTCCTGCCAGATGCGCGTCACGCCCAAGATGTTGGCGGCGACAAAATAGGGAGCGTTTGGTGACAGATCGTGCCACGGCCAGATGAGCGTGCCGTGCCCGCCTGCGCCTTCCGCAAGCCGGCGCTGCACCTCTCGCCAGCGGCGGGGTGAAGCGGCCACATCGCGTGGTTGGATGCGGTCGCGCAGACACATCCAGGCCACCGTCGCGCTGGCCTGCCCGACGTGCATCATCTGCCCCTGCAGCCGCAATGACGCTTGCACCAGGCTGGATACGCCAATGTTCTTTGAGCCTCCTAGCAATCCGTCCATCTTGACCGGAACAAGCGAGCGAAGCGGCAGCACGGCGCGGTCCGTATGCGTTGACCAGTTTCGCGTTCCCACGTGCTGGGGCTGCCATGGACCGCCCGTATCGCCAGTGGTGAACTTGCGCCGCGTGGGGTGAAAGTCAATGTTGAACTGGTAGCCCAACACCGCGTCCGGTGGCATGGCCTTGGCCCACATGGGCTCCTCCGTGGAGGTGCGCACATCCTGTTCGCGCAGCATGTATAGCGCTTCCAGGCGCAGCCCCTCGCGGATGTAAGGCTTGGGCGGCAGCCTGTCGGCCGTACCGTACTCTTCGGTGAGCTTCATGTAGCGGAAACTTTCCGGGTAGTCGCCAACGCGATTGTGAAGGTCAGTCTGCAGATAGTAGAGAAACTCCAGTGAGCGGCGCTTCACGTCCTCATAGACGATGCGGCGCTGGACTGGCGTCAGATCCACAATATTCTTCTTAGAGGAGCCAGGAGCCGTTCGCTCCAACGCTTCGGCCACATGCCGCGGCAATTGGTGCAGCGGATAATCGTGCGACGGCCAGTTGAGGAGGGTCATCTCCGTGCCAGGCGCCAGATTGAGATGCCGCCGGTCAACCATGCGGCGATGCGTGTAGATGGACCAGCCTGACATGTTGTAGATGCCGCCGCTACCATCCCAATCAACAAAGGGAACCTTGTCTGAGAACGAACGTGCATCATAGGATGCAGGTTTAGGAATCGTGGAATCGCGTCCGGCTTCGCGCAGGACGGGGCACCACGAAATTGGGTTCATCTCCTGCTGTCCGTCTGCTTCCAGAATTTCGGGAGCGCTCGGCTCGTTGAAGCGGGAACGAAGGTCGGGGCCGGCCAGATACTTCGCGCCGCTCAGGCGGATGACATCTCCCCAGTCCGTGGAATCGATGGTAAGAGCGGCACGGACCCTTAATAATTCGCCAGGCTGGCCCGCCCGCGCGAACGTCACGCCGGTGATACGATTACCTGCCTTCTGAACGCTCACCGGCTCCCAGCGGCGCATGATGCGGATCTGTCCCGTGCCTTTCTCCGTATAAGGGCTGAGCCACTCTTCGAAGATGGCGGCAGCCGCCTTTGGCTCAATGGTCTCGGTCCCGCACCAACCATTGCCGGGCGAAGCCACCCATACACCCGCCGGTTGTGCGCGCGCATGCGTTCGATGATCTCAAGAAACGCGCCCGATCGCGGGAAATTCGTGCGCTTGCCGTTCACAATGGTCCACTCATCCACCGGCCCGATGCCGGCCACGCTGAACTGGCCACCAAGCCAGTCGATGTCGTTCACCAACACGATGCGCTTAACGCCAAGGCGCGCCGCTTGCACGGCGGCTGCGCTTCCTGACTCATCGCCGCCAACGATGAGCAGATCAGTCTCTATGGCCTGCGTGGCGCCGGAAGCCAGTGCCGCAAAGGTCAGCAGTGAAGCGAGAGCAACTTGTTTATGCATTGATCAGAATTCGTACTTTAGCGCTAATTGAATCACGCGAGGTGACGATGCGCTTGTAATCTTACCGAATTGGGAGGTGGAAAACACGGTGTTTGGATTTCCCAAATTGGCGTGATTCAGCACGTTGAAGAGCTCGCCGCGAAATTGCAGGCGGTGAGCTTCCCACACCTTAAGCTGCTTAAACACGCCGAGATCGATATTCCAGGCGCCAGGGCCCCGCAACGTGTTTCGGCCAAGGTTTCCAAAGGTTCCAAGGTCGGCCGGTGCGTAAGCGGCGGTGTTGAACCAACGTTGAACCTGTTCGCCTTTCGAGCGGTCACCCGCGATGTCTGAGACGCCGATCAAATTTGCCCGGTCCTGATTTGCACCAGTCAACGAACGGTCTGTGCCGGACCGTACCGTAAGCGGGATGCCGGAATAGATGGAGATAATTCCAGAACTCTGCCAGCCGCCCATCAGGGTGCGCAGCAACAACGGCTTGTGGTCCAGCCTGGGCAAATCCTTCACGTGTGAAATGTTGACAACGTGTGTGCGGTCGCTAGAGGAAGGAGCGCGTTCGCACGACCAACAGTTAGGATTCTGTGCCTGGGTGCCACCTGTTGTACTAATGTTGGCATCGCCCCAATCGATGTTCTTTGACCAGGTGTAGGAGGCAAGCACGCTGTAGGTTTTGGAAAACTTTTTGTCGAAGGTGAAGGTCGCGCCGTGGTAGTTGCTGGTGGCCGCGGAGCGGGCCAGAATTACACTATTGATGTTTGTATAAATCCGCCGCGCATCGGTGCTGGTGGTTGTCGCGCCAGCAGAGTAGATGGCGGGATTACCCTGCGTCAGGACTCCAACATGCGTTCCTTTCGAACCCTGGTAGCTGGCGCGCAGCACGGCCTTCATGCTAGCCACCAGATGCTCAGCCGAAATATTCCACTGTTGATAGTAGGGGTTGGTCGCATCGTTGGCAAAGATGGCCGGCGTGAGCTTGGATGGGAACACATAGTCTTTAGCTCGCGGATAAACCGGAGGGTAGGGGCTTGGGCGTCCTTGATAGGGGTCGGCAAGCGATGAAAGATTCGTGCTGGTAAAGGCCGTGGTGAATACCGGCGTGGAGGCCGCAATGTTCTGGATGCTGACGCTTCCGTAGGTCTGATCCCAGAACACCCCGTAGCCCATGCGGATGCTGCTTTTGCCGCGTCCGGTTGGGTCAATGGCCAAGCCAATCCGCGGCGCAAAGCGGTTGTTGGCATAAGGCATAATGCTCTTGGCCACGCCCGGATCGCCGTAAAACAGAACCCCCTTGGGTGCGTTGACGAAGACGGTGGATTGCTGGCCGGGAATCCATTGCATCACCTGCGGCAAGGTGGTCCATTCGTCGGTCCACGGCCGGAAAGGTTCGTAGCGCAGCCCAATATTGAAGGTGACACGCCGGTTCAACTTGAAGTCATCCTGAGCGAAGAACGAGTAGTCGGTAGAGCGGACATTCACGTGGAATCCATCGGTCTCTGTAAAGCCATTGGCCTTGCCGATGATCACATCTGCCGCCGAGAGGTTTGTGTAATTGGCGGTGAAGGAAAGCGTTCCGTGATAACCGGTGTTGGCACGCGGAATGTTGAATTGACGGCGAATGATGCTATAACCAAATCGCAGAGAACTACGCCCACGCTGCCACGACATGGTGCCGCGGTATTGAAAGTTATTGCGGGCCAGAATCGTGTCGCCGTACAGATTGATGTTGAACATGTTGCCGATACCCACCTGGAAGTCTTTCGAATCCCCGGCGGGAACCACGCCCTTCATACCCAGATCGGCCCAGGTGAACGGACTGACGTCACTCCGGTTGGCCCAACTGCGGTTCAATGAGACGATAAAATCGCCCAGCAGCGTGGGACTGAAGACGCGCGTAAAACTGACGCCGGCATTGGTTGAACGCACCAGATAGGGGTTGGAATAGGAGAGGATGTTGCTTGCATAACCACGCTGGGAGTGTCGTTATTCTCTTTGAGATAGCGGACATTCAGGCGATTTTGCGAGGAAAACGCATGGTCTACGCGTATACTGCCCTGCACGTTATCAACAACGTTTTGGACACGGTAGCGCAGCAGTCCAGTAGGATCGGTCGCGGTTGGCACGTATTCCAGAAACTTCTGCGTGATCGGACTGAGTTGGCTGGCCGGAATGACGTTGCCCGGATACGGCGTCTGGTTCGAAGGATCTTTGATGGAGACGGTGCGGCCAACGCCATCGATATACTTGGAGAAATCACCGCCGCGCTGAGCAGCCGTCCAGGTAGTAGTGGTGGAGGTGGTGGGCGTGGATCGCAGGCTCGTCCATTGCATGCCACCATAGAAGAACGTGCGATTCTTGCCGTTATACAGGCCAGGGATGGAGAGCGGACCACCGCCACTGAAACCATACTGATGTCGCTTCAGGCCATCGTTGCCGAGGGCGAAGAAGTTTCTGCCGTTGAGTGCAAAGTTACGGATATATTCGTACGCCGAGCCATGATACACGTTGGTTCCGGCTTTGGTAACAGCATCCACCACTCCGCCAGCACGGCCGCCGTGTTCGGCGGAATAAGCGTTCGTCTGAACGCTGAACTCCGACAGCAAATCAGGATTCGGCAAAGCGTTCGATTGCATGGTGTAGACCTCCATGTTTTCGGCGCCATCCAGTTTGTAATTCACTCCAGCGTAGGAGCTGCCGCTGATGGAAACACTCACCTGGTTGGCGGAGGTTGACCAGCTGCTGGTGGAGTTTACATTGGGAACGACGCCCGGAGTCATGGCTACCAGTTGCAGCGGATTACGCCCATTCAGCGGGATATCAGTCATCTGGCGGCCCTCCACCACATTGCGCAACACGCCATCCTGCGTATTCACCGGGCTCGCTTGCGCGGTAACCTCAATCGCATCGGAAAGGGCGCCGACGGAGAGCACAGCGTCGACGCGCAATCGTTCGTCGACTCGCAATTGGATGTTCGAATCGGAGTATTTGCGAAAGCCGTTTGCTTCAATGACGACTCGATAGCTGGACGGCGCAAGCGAGGTGACGGTAAATGCACCTATGCTGGAGGTAGCGGTTTGACGGTTGAAGTTAGTACCCATATCCGTAACCACCACCTGCGCGCCGGCGACGGCGGCACCTGACGGATCAGTGACGTTGCCAGAGATCACTCCGCCCTGGCCCCAAACAGTCACCACCGAAATCAGCAAGACTGCCAGTAACCGGGCAACCTGGCCCGCACTGGTAAAGGAACAATCGGGCCGCAGCCCTGCAACTTGGCATACCCTCATAACAACCCCCATCATTCCGCAATGCGGAATTCACTATCAGTGTTGACTAGTCGATTATTCAGGAGTGGGCCACCGGTTGTCAACGGAAATCATTTCCGCAATACGGAACTATCGGTTATACTTCAGCTATGGCGGTTCCAGCTAAGAAACATGCGCCCAAACGAGCCGAACCAGTGAAGCCGGCCCAGCGCAGAGAAGCAATGTCGTCCAGTTTGAAATGCTTTCAGGCTTTGGAAAGGCTTGCTGAAGAACCCTTTGAACTGGCGCTATCGGAATTGGCGATCGACCTGGCAACTCCCCTGGCATCCACGCACCGGATTGTGAAAACGCTGTGCGATGCTGGTTTTGTAGAGCAGGAGCCGCTCACGCGGCGATACAGATTGACGGGCAAGGCGTTGTGGGCGGGCACCGGCTATCTGCGCCGTTCCGAGGTCTACCGCTCCGCGTTCGTGGTGCTTCAGGAGACGGCAAAGAAGTGCTGCGGCCTGGTCCACCTGGCAACCATCGACAGTTACATGGTGCTGTATCTGCATACGGTAGGCAGCCCCAGCGCACTCTATCTTTACGCCGACACGGGCGAGCGCAGGCCGCTTCATTGCACAGGCTTGGGCAAGGCGATGCTGGCATATCAGCGGCCGGAGGTGATTCAACACGTGCTGGCACAAAAGCTATTTGCAATGACACCGAAGACCATTACCAAACCAGCGGAACTGCGCGAAGAACTGGCGCGCATCCGGCAACAGGCCTTTGCGGTTGACGACGAGGAGAATGCGCCAGGACTGCGATGCCTGGCCGTGCCGATTTTGGACCGCTCGGGCTTTGCAGTGGCAGCGTTCAGCATGAGCGCACCCGCGGCGGTGCTGCCCCACGCTGCAATCCAGCCGTATATCGAAACATTGAAAGAGGCCGCGCTGCGCGTTTCCGTGCAGATGGGCTACCGCCCCGCTACCAATAGCATGCAAGCGCCAATGCGGCGGGCTTGAGAGGAAAGATTATGTTCAGTCTGAAAGAGAAACGGGCAGTTGTCGTTGGAGGCGCTTCGGGGATTGGCGAGGCTATCGTTCGCGCATACTGCCTACAGGGAGCACGGGTCATGATCGCCGATGCCGACGAGGCATCGGCCTCAAAGCTGGCGGAGGAATTAGGATGTCATTCGCTGGCCATGGATGTTTCCTCCTGGGCGTCCGTCGAAAGCGGAATGCAGCAGGCTCTCGCCGCGCTTAGAGGCATCGATCTGCTGGTGAACAGTGCGGGCATGATGCATGTGGGAAAACTGCATGAAACCGGCGTTGACGACTTCGACAAAATCCAGCAGGTGAATTCGCGTGGAACTTTTCTCACCTGCAAAGCCGTAATTGGAACAATGCTGCAACAAGGCAGCGGAAACATCATCAACATAGCATCCGTAGCCGGCTTGATTGCCGTTGAACGCCGCTTCGCGTACTGCGTAAGCAAAGGCGCAGTGGTGGAACTCACGCGGGCGCTGGCTGTTGATTATGCTGCCCAAGGCATTCGCGCCAACGCGATCTGCCCCGGCACCGTCGACACGCCAATGATTCGAAATTACGTCGCCAAGTATTTCAGCGAAGATGAGGCGGGCACCATCGAGCAACTGCACGCGCGCCAACCTACCGGACGAATGGGCCGGGCAGAAGAGATTGCGGCTCTTGCCGTGTACCTTGCCAGCGACCAAAGTTCCTTCATGACCGGCGCCGCCATTCCCATCGATGGCGGATGGACTGCTAAGTGAAGCGATATAATTCCTACAGCTTATGAAACCAATACTACTGCTCTTATTCGCCGGCGCCATGAGCGCGCAGAATTACCAGCCGACCTGGGAGTCGATCGACAAGCGCCCAACTCCTGCCTGGTTCACCGATGCCAAATTCGGCATCTTCATTCACTGGGGCGTGTATTCAGTGCCATCCTACGCGCCCGTGATCCCTGGAAAACTTGCCTATGCCGAATGGTATTGGAACGCCATGACCGCGGGCAGAACCAATCCCAAAGCCAACGCCATTCAAAAGGGCACTTGGGAATATCACCAGAAGATGTATGGCGCCGATTATCCGTACCAGAATTTCGCGCAGCAATTTCGCGCGGAGTTATACGATCCCGATCACTGGGCCGACGTGTTTCAGCGCTCCGGCGCAAAGTATGTGGCGCTGACATCGAAGCATCACGAGGGCTTCGCGTTGTGGCCGAGCAAGGAAGCTTCGGCAACCTGGGGTCGACCATGGAACGCAGTGGAGACCGGGCCAAAGCGCGACATTCTTGGCGACCTGACCGACGCAGTTCGCAGAAAAGGCCTGAAAATGGGCTTTTATTACTCGCTCTACGAATGGTACAACCCGCTTTATCTGAAGGACAAGCCGCGCTACATCAAAGAGCACATGACGCCGCAGTTCAAGGATCTCGTAACGCGCTACAAGCCGTCGATCATCTTCAGCGATGGCGAATGGGACCTTCCATCGGCCGATTGGAAGAGCCCGGAATTGATGGCCTGGCTGTTCAATGAGACGGCGGTGAAAGACGAAGTGGTGATCAACGATCGCTGGGGCAAGGATTCGCGTCACAAGCACGGCGGCTATTGGACCACCGAATACACGCCGGGCATGGCCGACATGGATCACGCATGGGAAGAGAGCCGCGGCATGGGCTTCAGCTACGGCTACAACCGTGCGGAGAACCTGCTGCACTACCACACTGGCCGCGAATTGGTGATCATGCTGATCGATCTGGTGAGCCGCGGCGGCAACCTGCTGCTCGATATAGGGCCCAACGCAGACGGCACCATTCCAGTGGTTATGGAAGAGCGGCTGACGCAGATCGGCGACTGGCTGAAAGTTAATGGCGACGCGATCTATGGCACCAAGGCGCTGAAGACCACGCGGCAGTGGAGCGCCGGCGAGCAGCCGAAGACCGAATACAACAAGGAATACGAATCGAGCTACGATGTGACGAAGCTGGCGGCGAAGCCTGCTGCGGGGAAAGCCGGGATTGAGGCGTTCCTCACGGGCAAAGGCTCGAATCTCTATGCGATTCTGCCGCGCTGGCCTGGAAAGAGTTTCTTTGTGAAGGACGTGGCGGGCGTGAAGTCAGTAGCGTTGCTGGGTGGATCAGGCTCGCTGAAGTTCAAGGCGGAAAAGGGTGGCGTTACAGTGACGATGCCGGAGATTCCGGAGGAGTTGTTGGGGATGCCGGCCTGGACCTTGAAAATCAGCAAATAAAACCTGGGGACAGCCCGCGTGTTTCCTAATTACGGCGGGAAACAGGCGGGCAGCCCCGATTTTAGGCTTTTTAGGAAAACACGCGGGCTGTCCCCAGTTTATTCCGCGGGCTTTTTGCGGTTGCGTTTGCGCGCCAACGCGGTTTTGAGACGAGCTGCCTCGCCTGGTTTCAGATGGAAGGAGTGCCTTCTGACGTCTTTGATAATATCGTCATTCAGAACTTTCCGCTTAAACCGACGTAGCGCGCTCTCGACGGTCTCTCCGTCTTGAACGAGAACTTCGGCCATTCATAATCACCCCATTCCGGCTTAGATACACAAACTTCTATTCTACTTGATTTCCACCACTTCTTTCAGGCTGCGGTGATATAAACGCCCGCCGCTGAACGAAATGGAGTTGAGGCTCCAGGTTTCGCCCGAAGGGCCGAGGTCGTTGATGGCCAGCAGCGCCTTCTCGTCAAACACCTTGGCCTTGGCGTCGATCACGTAGGTGATGCCAAGCATCGTCGTGAAGTAGATCTGGTCGTTGACCGCAGTGGGCGAACCCCAGAAGGCTGGGACCTCCCAACCGTCGGTGCGCGAGCGTTCTTCATCGTCCACGTCGACGCCCTTGGAGTTCAGCGTCTTCGTCTTCACCGCGATGCCGTACACCTTCTTGTCAGGCTGGCCCTGGGCGCGGATCACAGTAACGGGCACTTCCAGATATTCGACTTTGCCGGTCTCTACATTCACACGCGCGATGCAATGCGATGGCCCGGCTTTGCCCTTCGGCGCTACACGATTGCGGCGATGCGCCACGGTGGTCATGAAGTAGTGATATCCATCGATGGCGATGTTCGCGTGCCACGCTGGCATCACGCGGATGACCTCATCGGCGGCCAGTTTGTTGCGCGGCGAAAGCTCGCGCACTTCGCGCAGATTCACGCCCTGATGCACAATGTACTTTTCAGCCGCCGGATCCCACTGGCGGTAATCAACGTTCTTGATGAGCGACTGTTCGCGCAGCAGTTTGCCTGTGGATGAATCAAAAACGAGATGCGTCTCCTCAGGGTTGAGGCGGAACCAGTAGGCGTATTTCTGATCCCAGGTCATGGTGTAGAGCGCCTGCCACGTAGGCGCCTGCTCTTTGCCATCGCCCGCGACGAAGCGCCACAGAGTCTTGCCGGTGAAGTCGGTCATGCTGAGGCCCACGGGGCGCTCCGGAACATCATGCCAGCCGCCGCGGCCATGCAGGATAGCCGGGACGCCATCGGCGCGCTTGCCGAAGACCGGCGTGTTGTAGGCGGTTGTTGAATCTTCAGCCACCCACTTCACCTTGCCGGTCATCTTATCGAGCCCATGCAGGTAGTGAAAGCCATCCTTCGCGCGCTCCAGATTGACGATCGTGTCGCCGAACAAAATCGGCTCGAATTGTTTATTGAACGGGAAAGGCTTATCGGCCGGATCCCACTTGCGCCGCCAAATCTCTTTGCCCGCGAAATCAAAGCAACCCATCTCGCCGCTGGAGTTGACGAACCACACATACTTGCCGTCGGTAGCAGGCGAAGGCGACGTGGAATCGCTGTAGGCATACATCATCGGGCTCTTCACAGAGCCTTCGAGCTTCACGCTCCACAGGATCTTGCCGGTCTTGCGATCCAGCGCATGGCCCAGAATCTTTGCACTGAATTTCGATTCGCCTTCGTCGAAAGTTGTGAGGAAGACTTGGTTGCCTGAAACAGTAATGCCGCTCTGTCCGCCGTTGGGCAGCGTGGTGCGCCAGCCGATGTTCTTGTTGAGCGTGACCGACCATGACACCGGGGCCTTGCCGTTGACGCGCACGCGCCACGTGCCATCGGGGCCGGCGGCCTGGGGCCAATCGGCAAGCAGCGTTAGCGGTAAAACCAGTAGAATTCTCGATAGGTGCATCTCAACAGATTACTATTATTCGTGGCCCTCGCCGTGGTGGCGGCCGTCGGCATGATGTTCCTGCCGCCGATTCCGCAGAACGACGCGTATCATCATTTCGCCGGCGAGTCGACGCTGCCCAATGTTCTATCGAACCTGCCATTCATTGCGGTTGGCATTTACGGACTGCTGGGCTGGAAGCGCATGGGATGGGAGTGGCGCGCTGTTTCCATCGGCGCCGTGCTGATCGGCTTCGGCAGCGGTTACTACCATGCTGCGCCCAGCAACGACTCGCTTTACTGGGACCGGCTGCCAATGACCATCGCCTTCACCGGTGTGTTCGCAGCCATCATTCATGACCGCACCAGAGTGCGCGTGCTAGTGCCGCTGATCGTGGCAGGCATCGCCAGTGTGGAAGTGTGGCGGCAGACGGGCGATCTGAGGTTCTACGGGTTCATCCAGTTTTTTCCCGCCATCGGGCTGCCGTATCTGTTGCTGGCCTTTCCGCCACGCGAAATGCCGAACAAACCGCTTTGGGCGATGAGCGCCTGTTATGTGCTGGCCAAGGTGCTGGAAGCAGGCGACGCACCCGTCTATGAATGGACCGGGCATTGGGTAGCAGGGCACGCCATCAAGCATCTGGCGGGCGCGGCGGCTTTGTATTTCCCGTTGCGCAGTGCAGGAAACGGAACCGGCCGCTGAATGGACTATGCTTTAGTCATGTCCTTCTCAACCGAATTCGCCGCCCTGTTTCGCCGCGACCTGTTGCGGCTAGTCCAGCAGATAGAAACTTTTCCCGAAGAAGCGCTGCTATGGCAGCACGCACCGGGCGTCACTAACTCAGCCGGAAATCTGGTGCTCCATCTGGAAGGGAATCTGCGTGACTTCATCGGCCGCGTGCTAGGTGGCGTGGAGTACCAGCGCCAGCGCGACCATGAGTTCTCGGCCAAGGGGATCTCGCGGGTTGAACTGGAACAACGCGCCGGCGAACTGGCAGCACTGATTCCCAAAGTGTTGGAAGCGATGACGGCGGAACAACTGGATGCCGTGTATCCCATCAACGTGCTGGGCAAGCCGCTTTCGACGCGCCAGTTTCTGATTCACCTGAACGGACACTTCAACTATCATCTGGGCCAGATCGATTATCTGCGAAGATTTCTCACGGCGGGCAACTCCGTGCAGTATCTTGGGTTGTAGAATATATCGAGAGGTCCCTAGTGAGTCACCGTTTACTTATTCTGGTTCTGAGCGCTCAGGCAGCCGCCGCACCAGCCGCGAAAATCGATTTTCAACGCGACATCCGTCCGATTCTTTCGAGCAATTGTTTCTACTGCCACGGGCCGGATAAGAGCAAACGCATGGCCGGGCTGCGCCTGGACCTGCATGACGAAGCCACCGCTACGCATAAGAACGGCCGCGCGATTGTACCGGGCAAGCCTGCCGAAAGCCTGCTGTATAAGCGAATCGCCAATGAAAACGCGGCGCTCCGTATGCCGCCGGTGTCGTCCCACAAGACGCTGACTCCCGAACAGATCGCGCTGATGAAGCGATGGATCGAGGCAGGTGCGCCATGGAAAGAGCATTGGTCGTTCACTCCGCCGGTGCGTGCAGCGTTGCCTGCGGTGAAGGATACGAAGTGGCCGCGCAATGCGATCGACAACTTCATCCTGGCGCGCCTGGAAGCCGAAGGCCTCACGCCGGCGCCCGAAGCAAACCGCCGCACCCTGATCCGGCGCGCTTCGTTTGATCTGACAGGCCTGCCTCCTGCGCCTGCTGATGTCGAAGCGTTCGTCAACGACAAATCGCCCGATGCTTATGAGAAAGTGATCGACCGCCTGCTCGCATCGCCGCACTACGGCGAACATCGCGCGCGCTTCTGGCTCGACGCGGCGCGCTATGCGGACACGCACGGCATCCACGTCGATAACTATCGCGAAATGTGGCCGTATCGCGACTGGGTGATCGGCGCCTACAACCGCAACCTTTCGTTTGATCGTTTCACCATCGAGCAGATCGCCGGCGACATGCTGCCCAACCGCACCATGGACCAGCAGATCGCCTCCGGCTTTCATCGCTGCAACGTGACGACGAACGAAGCGGGCGTGATTCTGGATGAGGTGGACGCTATCTATGCCAAGGACCGCGTGGATACAACCGGGGCCGTCTTCATGGGCCTGACCATCGGCTGCGCCACCTGCCACGACCACAAATTCGACCCGCTCTCGCAGCGCGATTTTTACAGCATGGCGGCGTTCTTCCGCAACTCCACGCAGAAGACGATGGACGGCAACGTGCCCGACACACCACCGATTCTCATTGTGCCGCGCGCCGAAGACCGCGACCGCTGGAGCAAGCTGAGCGGCGAAGAAACCAGTGTGAAGAAGTTGCGCGACCAGGCTCGTACAATTCGCGACAGTGCGTTCGATAAATGGTTGACCTCGGAGAGCCGCCGCACAATCGATGCGCCGATTGACCGCAAGACTGAGATCTTTTCGCAGACTCGCTACACGCTTCCCGACGCGCTGCCCAAGGACGTGAAGCTGGGCGAAGCCAACGTGCCCGGCCGCAAAGCACTGCACTTCGGGGCAAAGGCGTTTCTGCCAATTGCCGACGCGCCCGCGCTCGATACGAACAAGCCCTTTTCGATTGCGACCTGGGTCTTCTTCCCGAAGAGCGAAGACAGCTTCGTGGTGGCCAGCCATTCCGACCAGAAGGACAAGAATCGCGGTTGGATGATCGAGATCGCGGCGCGTGTGACGGCTTTCCGGCTCACTGGCGACGGCGGCAAGAGCATCACCATCCGCGCCGGCCACCTGGATCAATTGACGCCAGGTACATGGAATCACATTGCGGTTGGCTACGATGGCAGCAAGGATCAGGCGGGCCTTTCCATCTACATCAACGGCCGCGCCGTGCCCACGCAGGGCGCGGGCGATCAGAACCTGACCATCAGCGGAAAGATCGCAGTGAAGACTCCGCTGCTGCTGGGCCGCGAAGATGGCCGCTACTTCCAGAACGGTGCGATTTCGGACTTCACCATGTTCAATCGCGCGTTGACTGAAGAGGACGCATTGATGGTTTCGCAGTGGCCAACGGTCGACAGCACGCGCACCAAGCTGACCGGCAATTTGAGCGCTTCGGAACTGGAGGCGCTGCATCTTTACTATCAATCGCACAACGATGCGGCATACCAGAAATTGTCGGCGCAACTGGCTGCCCTGGCAGTTGAGCGCACGGCAATTCGGAAGCGCGGCTCGGTCACACACGTGATGCAGGAAAAGGCCGGTTCCCTGCCCTTCGCCAACATCCTCTATCGCGGCATGTACGATCAGCCGCGCGACAAAGTGGAGCCATCGGTGCCAGCGGCGCTGCCTCCGATGACGTCGGAGATGCCGCGCAACCGTCTGGGACTCGCCCAATGGATCGTCGATCCGGGCAACCCGCTGACGGCGCGCGTAACGGTGAATCGCTATTGGCAGGAAGTCTTCGGCACTGGCATCGTGAAAACGACAGAGGACTTCGGTTCGCAGGGCGAGTCGCCGGTAAACCCGGAATTGCTGGACTGGATGGCGGTGGAGTTCCGCGAAGCGGGTTGGGATACGAAGAAGTTTTTCCGGCTGTTGCTGACCTCAGCGGCGTATCGCCAATCCGCCGCCACTACGGAATTGAAACAGAAAAAAGACCCGTTGAACCGGTTGCTTTCGCGCGGCCCGCGTTTCCGGCTCGACGGCGAACTGCTGCGCGACAGCGCACTTGCCTCCAGCGGCCTGCTGGTGCCGACGCTGGGTGGTCCAAGTGTGAAACCGTATCAGCCCGATGGCGTTTGGGAAGCGGTGGCGATGAACGGCTCAAACACTCGCTTCTACAAGCAGGATCACGGCGATAAGCTATACCGCCGCAGTCTGTATACGTTCTGGAAACGCTCGGCGCCGCCCGCGTCGATGGATATCTTCAATGCGCCCACGCGCGAAAGCTGCACCGTGCGCCGCGAGCGCACCAACACGCCGCTGCAGGCGCTGGTAACGTTGAACGACGTGCAGTTTGTCGAGGCGTCGCGGGCACTGGCGCAGCGGACGCTGAAACAGGGCGCAGGCGATTTCGACAAGCAGTTGGACCTGATGACGCAGGCCGTCATCGCCAGGCCCTTCCAGCCCCGCGAGCGCGCGATTGCAAAGAAAGCCTTGAGCGACCTGCTGGCGTTTTATGATTCCAACCCGGCCGATGCGAAGAAGCTCTTAAAAACCGGGGAATTCAAGACCGACGAGTCACTCTCGCCGGTTCAGGTGGCGGCTTGGACGATGCTCGCCAGCGACGTGATGAATCTGGATGAGGCGGTGACCAAATGATGAACCCGATCGATCGCAGCGTGCTGCTGGAAACGCGCCGCCAATTGCTCATGCGCGGCGCCAGCGGACTGGGCTTGGCGGCATTGGGCACAATGCTCGGCCAGGCCGCTCCGGTGAACAGCAAACCGGCCATCGGCGGCCGGCCCGATTTGCCGCACTTCGCGCCCAAGGCGAAACGAGCCATCTATCTGCACATGGTGGGCGCGCCGCCGCAGCATGATCTTTTCGACTATAAGCCAACGATGAAGGACTGGTTCGATAAGGATCTTCCCGACTCCATCCGCCAGGGCCAGCGGCTCACCACGATGACCAGCGGCCAGACGCGCTTCCCCATTGCGCCTACGGTGTTCAAGTTCGCGCAGTACGGGAAGAGCGGCACGTGGCTTTCGGAACTGCTGCCGTACACGGCAAAGATGGTGGATGACATCGCGCTCATCCGCTCCATGCATACCGAAGCGATCAATCATGAGCCGGCCATCACTTTTATCCAGACCGGCTTCATGATCGCCGGCAAGCCCTGCATGGGCTCATGGATCAGCTACGGCTTGGGCAGCATGAATCAGGATCTGCCGACGTTCGTCGTGCTGAACGCCAGCCACTCCAATCCAAAGGCCAACGTGCAGGCGATCTCGGCACGGTTGTGGAGCGCGGGCTTCCTCAGCGGCCAATATTCGGGCGTGGCGCTGCGTTCGGGCGGCGACCCGGTACTGTACATTAACAATCCCGATGGCGTGAACGGCAAAGTGCGGCGGCGTATGCTGGACGCCTTGGGCGAACTGAACCAGATTCAATACGAAGAGTTGGGCGACCCGGAAACGCAAACGCGCATCGCGCAGTACGAGATGGCGTTCCGCATGCAGTCTTCGGTGCCGGAGTTGACCGACATCTCCAAGGAATCGCCAAAGACCTACCAGATGTACGGCGAGGACGCCCACAAGGGCGGCACCTTCGCGCACAGCTGCCTGATGGCGCGCCGCATGCTGGAGCGCGGCGTGCGCTTCGTGCAGATCTACCATCGCGGGTGGGACGTGCATGGCACGCTGCCTGAAGTTCTGCCGAGCCAGTGCAAGGACGTGGATCAGGCCGCCTGGGCATTAGTGCAGGATCTGAAGGCGCGTGGCATGTTGGACGATACGCTGGTGATCTTCGGCGGCGAGTTCGGACGCACAATCTATTCGCAGGGCAAGCTGACCCCGACCAATTACGGCCGCGACCATCATCCGCGTTGCTTCAGTCTATGGATGGCAGGCGGCGGCATCAAGCCAGGTATCGTGCATGGGGAGACAGATGAGTTCAGCTACAACATTGTGAAGGATCCGGTGCATGTGCGCGATTTCCAGGCAACCATTATGCATCAATTCGGGATTCAGCACGATAAGTTTACGTTTAAGTATCAGGGCCTGGATCAGCGACTGACAGGCGTGGAGCCGTCGCGGGTGGTGAAGGAGATTCTGGCGTAGCGGTCATAAGGGACAGGCGGATCGCCCATAAGCGCTAAGATAACCTGTCTCAATCGCCGAGTCCCTAAATCCTAGGTAACATTCTTCAGCCGATGCAGGGCGAATTGGCACTCCAATGCCACTCGTTTTTCGGGGTGAGGAATTCAGTGGTTTATCCGTGTCCATCCGTGTGGATCCGTGGCTAAATTTGTTCTGTA